>CADBOJ010000044.1 GCA_902796305.1 uncultured bacterium
AGCCCAAACTGCTCTTAACAGCGGTAAACAAGCCGGATCAGGTGCTTCGGTAGAAGAAGCCCAAGCTGCTCTTAACGGTAGCGGTAAATCATCTGCCAAACCTGCTTCAGGCGAATATACGGGAGATTTACCCGAAATTAAGTATACTAATGCAGGACAGGCTCAAATTACTGTTCAAAGGAACGGTAAAGAAGTTCAATGGTGGGTTGAAGCAAAAACGGACAAAAAAGACGGAGTTACAAAGTTATATGGCGGTGGTAACAGCGAAGTGACCCCTGATATGATTCCTGATGAATTGGATGCAAATCAGTTAATCCAAAACTTGCAAACTATAAAAGAAACAGGCTCTACTGCCGGTTTGCCTGATGCAAGAGTAAACAAAGTTGTTATACCCGAAACTCCCCAAGAACGTATTGAAGCTTCGGCTGAAATATTAGCCAATGCTACCCCTGCAAGTGATATTTCAAATCCGAGAAATATTAATAAACCTATATTTACGGAAGATAGTTTTGCAAATGGCGATGTCGATATAAATCAAGCATTGACTGATTTTGGGTTTAATACTAAAAAAGGTGCCTTGTCTGCTTCGGCACAGGCTGTTGCCGCTATGCTTGATGTTGACGGTGATGGCAAATTTTCAAGTCAAGAGTACGATGCTGTTCTTGGCGTAATGAAATCAGCCGGTTTAAAAGAAAACTTAAAACTGGGAAATATTCAAAATTTGGCTGAAGAATTACAAAAAAATGCCGAATTCAAAAACGAGTATGTAGCTCTACCGGAATTGTTAAAAACTCCTGATGGTGTTTCGGATGATTCATGGCAAGCACAATCTTACTCTAATAAGAAAGTAATAAAAGAAGAGCTTGCTCAAGGTAATCCTGTAACAGAAAGCGACGGAAAATTAATTTTTGAAAAGGATGGTATTGAGCATATATTCGATTCGACGGGAGAAACGCAACAGGCAAGCCTGGATTCTGATGCTGCAGGCAATTTTGGATTAGATTCCGATAAACTTGATGCTTTAAGAGAAAATTATCGTGATGCTAAAATTATCAAAAGTGAAGATGGTAATATAAAAATTATAAATGACAACGGACAGCAAATTCCTCTTAATAATGCACTGGCAAGTGCGGAATTAGCTAGAAACGAAGAAGTAAAAGCAACTGCAGAAGAAGCTAGAGCTGAAGCCGATGCTGTAGTTGAAGAAGAAGCCAAAGCTAAGGCTGAAGCTGCAAGAGAAGAACTTGCAGATTTAGCAGAGGATGCTGCAACTGTTCTCGGTACTCTTGTCGGCGGTTTTGTAGATGCTGGTAAAGAATTTGTGACCGGATTAAAAGATAAATTGAGCGATAGTCTTAAAGAGGGTGTTCAAGCTCAAGCAGAAGAAGCTGCAGAAGAGGCTAGAGCAAGAGCTGAAGCTGCAAGAGAAGAACTTGCAGATTTAGCAGAGGATGCTGCTCTCAAAGGTACAGATGTTGTTCCTGCAGAAGAATGGGATAAATTGACTGAGCCAAATAAGAAAGTATTTGAAAAATTAATTAATGAAAATCCTGAAGCTTTTAGGGATGCTTCAATAACAACTAAATTTAACAATACGTTAATTGTCGAAAAAGACGGTACTACATCTTACTATAGTTTTGATGGTTTGTTTAAAACCGAAACTAAAGCAACAAAAGACGATTTGGATAAAATGGGCATAAGCTCTGATGAGGATTTAACAGTCGTTTATTATAATTTGACTGATGAAGTTATGCTTAAAGACAATGCTACTGACAAAATGTATACGCCTGAAGAATATGCGGCATTACAAAAAACTAAAGCCAAAGAAAAAGCTGAGGCAAACTTGAAAGAAGCTCAAGAAAATCTGCAAAAATTAGCAAATGGCTTTACCGAATTTTTAGAACAGACTGCAAAAATCGGCACTGATTTTGTTGATGGATTAAAAACTAAAGCAGAAGAATCAATTAAAGCTTCCCTTGAAAAACAAAAAGAATTTGAAGATGCAACAGGACTTCCTTACAATAAATATTCAAAATTGACTCCGGAACTTCAAGCTTCTGTACAAAAATTTTTAGAAGCTGATCCTGATGCATTTAAAGATTCTGAATTCGAATTTTCGGAGTATGGTTCTTTATTTGTGCAAAAAAATGGCGGAGTTACAGTGTTTAATTCAAACGGACAGTTTGAGCAGCATTGCCCAATTAAGTCTGATTTTGCAAAAGGATTAGATGTTGATACCGATTTGCTGGGTGAAATCTACTCCGGTGGTTATATACATGTAGGTTACGACGGTCAAATCACTATATGGACACAGGGCAAGAAAATTCCGTTAGATGAAGCAATGAAAAACGCGCAGGACATAAAAAAAGCAGAAAAATAACTTATGATGAACGCGGAAATGAAATGGCAAGTGTTGAACAAGCAAAGGCTGTATCGCAGTTTTTAAATAATCTAAACAAAGCCGCAACTTGTTCTTATGATCCGATAATCAGTGTATTTACTGTTGAATTTGGTAACGAGTTTGTAGACTTTGACAAAAACGGCAAGAAAATAGAAGCTGTTGGCTAACAGCACTAAGAATTATCAAAAATATTGCACACATTTGGATATGACCCAAAGTGTGCATTATTTTGCAGGTAAAGTATGCAATTTGTATAGTATATGTAACAATTTAGTAACAAATTTGCATTAATATTTTTTTCTGTGTAATAATCATGAATAGTTAATAGTCTAACCATTCCTTTCTTGACTTATGCGGTTTAAACAACCGCATTATTTTTGTCTTTTAACCTGTTGTCGTTATAATTGTGTTAAGATTTGAGTTATAAGAAATATGTTATTAAATTTGCAAATTTTTTTGTGGTAGAATATCTGTATGCTAAATGAATTTTTATACGGCAAAATACATAGGGCTACCGTAACCGAAGCTAATTTGGAATACGTCGGCTCGATTACAATTGATAAGGTTTTACTTGAAGCATCCGGCATTAAAGCTAATCAAAAGGTTGAAATCTTAAATATAAATAACGGAGAAAGGTTTTCAACATACGTTATAGAGGGCAAAGCAAACTCGGGTATTATTTGTCTAAACGGCGCCGCGGCAAGAAAAGCTCAGGTAAAAGACAAAATTATTATCGTTGCATATGCTCTTTTGGATGAAAAAGAGCAGTTGACATTTGTACCAAAAATAGCTCATGTTGATGATAATAACAGACTTGTTAATATAAAATGATTAAAACAATTATTGATAATAATGTTACATATGCAAAAATTATCCGCAGTAATTTTTCTAAGGATGAAAATACTTTTTTTACGGATAAAAATGATGAAATTCAGTTCGGGGTTTTAAATTACAGGAAGAACTATAAAACAGGCGCACATTATCACGGTCATATTAAGTCCAAAAAAAACAGAACCGATGAAATTTTGATGTTTCAAAAAGGCAGTGCAAGAATTGATTTTTATAATGAAGTCGGAGCATATATCGTAAGTTCCGTTGTAAACGCGGGCGATATTGTTATAATTTATCTTGGCGGACATAACATAGTGTACCTTGAAGATACAAGAATCTTTATGATTAAACCGGGAGCTTATGATTCATCTTCCGATAAGACAAGAATAATCGGTACTAATAACACCGAACTTATTATTGAAAACTAGTACATTTCGCTTTGTTCATCTTCTTCTCTTAAGGAAGAAAGGTCGTAATTATATGTGCAGTCAAAGTCTTCAGGCAGTTTTTCCGTTTCGGGCCAGATGGTGCTTTCATCAAAACGGCATGAATCAAGATTTTCACTTGTTGAAAAATCACTGTTTTCAAGATTTGCTTCGGATAAATTACATCCTGCCATATCAGCTTCGGAGAAGTTACAGTAGTTCACCGTTGCATAATTAAAATTTGTACCGTTTAAAATTGAACCTGAAAAATTACATTCGGTTAGTGTTGCTCTTGAAAAATCTACGCTGGTTAGGTCGCAATCCGTGAAATCAATATTAGAAATCGTTGCTTCAAGAAATGTTGAACCCGAAAAATCGACGTTTGTAAAGTCCATATCTTCTATTGTCGAATGAGAAAAATCGGCTTCCGAAATATCCATATCGTTGTTTTCATTATGAATTTTTTCAAATTCGGTTTTATTGTTTAAAATCATGTCTGCGTAGTCTTTTTTCATATTTTCCTCATTTATTCTATTTTATAATTTCGGTTTGCTGTGCCAGCAAAACTGCCTGCACTCTGTTTGTGACATTTAATTTTCTAAAGATACTGTTTAAGTGTGTTTTAACCGTAACTTCTCTTACAAATAATTCTTCAGCAATTTGCGAATTTGATTTTCCTTTTGCAACAAGAGAAAGTATTTCTTTTTCTCTTTCGGTTAAGGGCGATATATTTTCGTCTTTAACAAAAGGAAGTGCGGTTGCAACTTTTGAATCTTTGTTCCAGTTTGAACGTCTTAAAAGCGCCTCTATTCTGGCAAGAAGATTTGGCAGAATGAAGGGTTTTGTTATGTAATCATCCGCTCCAAATTTAAGCCCCGAGATTTGTTTAGCGGATTCTGTTACTGAAGTCAGCATAATTATCGGGATTTTTTCGGTTTTAGGGTTTGAGCGAATTGAGCGAAGCGTTTCCCAGCCGTCTAAGTTCGGCATTACAACATCAAGCAAAATTAAATTGTAGTCACAGTTTTCATCAAGCATCTTTAAACCGACAAGACCGTCATGGGCAACAGATACATCGTAACCATACATAGGGAGAGCATCTTCCATTAATTTCGGGTTGTCATCAATAATTAAAATTTTTGCAAGTGAATTCATATAAAACCTGTCTTATGTGATTAAATTTTCTCTTATTGCTTTAATTGCTGCTTGCGTCCTGTCTTCAACATTCATTTTCTGCAAAATTGAGCAGACATGAACTTTTGTAGTATTGACTGAAATATTTAATTCTTTCGCAATCATACTATTTGAAAGTCCGCTTGATAATAATATTAATACTCTTTTTTCCTGAGCAGTCAAATTGTAACAATCTTTTATTGAAATTTTATCAAATTTACTCTCGTCTTTTTTGCTTGTCTGCTGCATAACATAGTCTGAAACCGCAGAATCGAAATACATTGAGCCTGATAATACTTCTTCTATTACTCTTGAGAGTTTATCGGGTTTTATATCTTTTGTACAATATGCGTTTATCCTTGCTTCAAGACAGTTTAAGACTTCTTCTTTTTCGCAGTGTGATGTTAATATTACAATTTTTACCTGTTTATTTTTTTCCCTTATTTTTTTAGTTGCCTCAACCCCGTCGATATCAGGCAGACCTAAATCCATTACTATTAAATCAATGTCATTTTCTTCAAGAATTTTAAATCCGTCAGATGCATTTGATGCTTCAAATATTTTATCTGCCCAGTTGCAAGCGGATAATGAAGTCTTAAGTGCAAATAAAGTCAGGGCATGGTCTTCAATTATTAAAATACTGTGTTTCTTATCCATAACAAAATTATAAGTTATCTTAAATAAATTGCAATATGTTTAGCTTTTTGATAAATTAGTTATTGAGGTAAATAAATATGATTACAATTAAAGATGTAGAGCATGTTGCTAAACTTGCAAGACTTGAGTTGACGGATGATGAAAAAGAAATGTTCACCCATCAACTTGGAGATGTTTTAGAGCATGTTGAAAGGATGAATGAAGTTAATACAGAAGGTGTTGAACCTATGAATCATCCGATTGATTTCTATAATGTTATGAGAGAAGATGTTAAAATTTACGAAAATACAAGAGAAGAATTAATGCAAAATGCTCCCGACATTGAGGGAGAATTCTTTAAAGTTCCAAAGATTAATTAAAGGAAATTATGACAAAATATATTTTTATAACAGGCGGTGTGGTAAGTTCTCTGGGAAAAGGGATTGTAGCCGCCTCTTTGGGCAGGTTGTTTGTTTCAAGAGGGTATAAGGTTTCAACCCAAAAATTTGACCCTTATATAAATGTCGATCCCGGTACAATGAGCCCATATCAGCATGGAGAAGTGTTTGTTTGTGATGACGGTGCGGAAACCGATTTAGATTTGGGGCATTACGAAAGATTTCTCGATAAAAATCTTTCCAGAATAAATAATGTTACCTCCGGAAGTGTTTATCAGACGGTTATAGAAAAAGAAAGAAAAGGTGAATATCTCGGTGCTACCGTTCAAATGATTCCTCATATAACCGAAGAAATTAAATCACGAATTAAAAAAGCCGTAACTAAAGATAATCCCGATATTTTAATTGTTGAAATAGGCGGTACGGTTGGTGATATTGAAGGATTGCCGTTTATTGAAGCCATAAGACAGTTTAAAATCGAGCAGGGGATTGCAAATAGTTTATCATTGCATGTTACTTTGCTTCCGTATTTGAATACATCCGGTGAATTAAAAACAAAACCTACACAGCACAGTGTAAATGTATTAAGAAGCTATGGAATTCAGCCTGAAATGCTTGTTCTTAGAACTCAGGTACCTGTTGAAAAAAGCGAAAAGGATAAAATAGCGCTATTTTGCTCGGTTAACAAAGATTGCGTAATTGAATGCAAGGATATGAAGTCAATTTATGAAGTTCCTTTGTATCTTGAAAAACAGGGAATATGCGATAGGATTTGTGAAATCTTACATCTTGAAAAAAGAGAGCCAAACTTAAAAAACTGGGAAGAGCTTGTTGATAGAATTCATAATCCGAAAAGAGAAATAAATATTGCAATAGCGGGTAAATATACTTCGCTTAACGACGCTTATTTATCTGTTGTTGAAAGTCTTCATCATACGGGATTTAAGACAAATACAAAAATTAACATTAAGTGGATAGCTTCTGACGATATAAAATCTCAAAATCAGGTGAGTGAGCTTCTTAAAGATACGGATGGTGTAATAGTTCCCGGAGGTTTCGGACAAAGAGGAATAGAGGGTAAACTTGAAATAGTAAGATATGCAAGGGAAAATAATTTGCCTTATCTGGGTTTATGTCTTGGCATGCAGTGTGCCGTTATTGAGTTTGCAAGAAATGTTGCCGGATTATCAGGTGCTAATTCGGAAGAATTTGATAAGAATGTCAAATATAAAGTTGTACATTTAATGGAAAATCAAAAAAATATTGAAAAACTGGGGGCGACTATGAGAATAGGCGCATATCCCTGTAAGCTGGATAAACTTTCCAAGAGTTATTCAGTATATAAAACAGAAAACATATCTGAAAGACATCGTCACAGATATGAGTTTAACAATGAATATAGAAAGATATTGACGGATAAAGGACTTTTGATCGCAGGAACAAGCCCTAATGGAGAGCTTGTTGAAGTTATCGAGTATCCGAAAAATGATTGGTTTGTTGCGGTTCAATTCCATCCTGAATTTAAGTCAAGACCGGATAATCCTCACCCTTTGTTTATGGGGCTTGTTGAAGCTTGCTTAAAACGGGCGGGAAAATAATATTATACTTCCTGCTTAACCTTTTTTCTTGAGATTTTTGATATACCGGTTCTGGGGAGCGGTTCTCTTGTAATTATTACGTTATTCGGGCGTTTATAGGATGAAAGTTCAAGCGACAGTTTTTTAACCTCGGATTTAATATGTTTATTTAATTCTTCATCGTTTAATTTTAGAGCATCCGGTGCCGGATGAATTTTTGCAACGATTCCTTCCGTACCTTTTTTAGAACCGGTTTTAATAATGTCGGAATAAACAACTACCTCTGCTATGCTTGAACTCTTAGATAGAACCGCTTCAACTTCTTCAGGATATACTTTTTTCCCGCCTGAAAGCACTATCATATTTTTAATTCTTCCCGTTATATATACATATCCTGAAGAATCTATTCTTGCTATATCTCCTGTTTTGAGCCATCCGTCATCACAAAAGGCTTCTTCAGTTAACTCTGGTTTGTTATAATAACCTTTCATTACATTATCGCCGGTTATTTGCAATTCTCCCGTTGCTAAATCCGTTCTTACTTTAACTCCGTCTATCGGTCTGCCGACAGAACCGAGTTTATGATGTTTTTCCGAATTCATTGTAATAACAGGACTGGCTTCTGATAAACCATAACCCTCATATATTGTTATGCCGAGTGTTTCAAAAAATTTACCTACTTCTATATCAAGAGGCGCACCGCCTGACATAAATCCTTTGAAACTGTAGCCGAATTTGCCTCTTAATTCTCTAAACATAATTTTTGCAAGCATTTTATTTTTCAGTATTCTTGAAAGTTTGTACTTAAAATTGAAAAAAACTTTTTTAATCGGTTTATATTGTTTAATTTCAGCTTCAAGAGTTGATTTAACAAGTTTTAAAAATGCGGGGACAACTACCATAAAAGTAATTCTTTTTTCTCTCATTATTGGGAAAATGTCCTTAGGCTTCAAGCTGTTGCTGTAATATATTGAAGCACCCTTATACAAAAACGACATAAAACCTACCGATATTTCAAAAAGATGATTCATCGGAAGAATTGAAAGCATTGCGTCGTTTTGGTTAAAACTGAAGCATTTTCCAAGTGCGATAACTTGAGAGAGCATATTTCTGAATGTTATTTCTACTCCCTTAGGATTTCCTGTTGTGCCTGACGTATAGACAATAAGAGCTGTTCTGTCCAAATTTCTGTGACGCCATTTTTTATCAGGAGTATCGGGCAAAGTTCTTAAGTTCGGATATTCCTTATTTGCACCTTTTCCGTCAATAATTATTATATTTTCTATGCTTGAAAACTTTTCTTTTAATTTTATGGCATCATCCAGATGAGTACTTGATGTTATTATTATTCTCGGCATGCAGTCCGATAAAATATGCTCAAGTTCGTGAATGGTTAATTTTACATCAAGAGGAACGCTTATTGCTCCTGCCAGTACTGTTGCAAATAATGTTGCACCAAGTTCGGGAGTAGATTCAGACAGTATTGCGATTTTATCTCCTTTGTTAACCCCTAAATCTATAAGATAAGAAGCCAGTCTTCTTGATAAAATATTTAATCCTTTATATGTTAATTCACTCCATCCTAAATTTGATTTTATTCCAAGAGCTATATGGTCTTCCATTGCCTGAGTTTTCTTTTCTATAAAGGAAAGTATGTTAGTATCCATCTTCTTCTCCTAAATTTGTATAATTACAATTATACATTAATACACTTAAAAATAGTCTAAATATTTGTAAATAAAATCTGTTTTAATGATACAATAAGTTATTAAAGGAGATTACAATGATTGAAATGAAAGTAATGGGTATAGCTCTTGATACAAGAACAGGCTCGCCTATTGTTGTATTAAATGACTTAGAGAACAGACGCGCTCTTCCTATATGGATAGGTTCGGCGGAAGCGAGTGCAATAATCAGAAAAATTGAAGATATTCCGTCAGGACGTCCGATGACGCATGATTTATTTGTTGATATGGCAAATAAGTCGGAATATAAAATCACTAAAGTTGAAATTAATGATGTAAACGACCAGACTTATTTTTCTACTATTTATATGTATAACGAAGAATTAAAAAAAGAAATTCAAATTGATTCCCGTCCGTCCGATGCCATAGCTATTGCTTTAAGAGCTGATGTTCCTATTTTTGTTACGGCAAATGTGCTTGCTGTTGGCGTTGTTTCAACAGATGTAGAAAAAGACGAACAGGAAGCGCAGGAATTTAAAAACTTTATTAAGGATATTAAGCCGTCCGATTTTGAAAAATTGTTAAAGAAAAATTTTGAATCCGACCAATAATATTTATGTTTATGTTACTTTAGTTATGTAGAATAAAAAAGGTAAAAATAATGGGCACAGTTACAAAAGATATGGGTATAATGGAAATCGTTACGGCACACCCTGAAACACTCGAAATATTTGCAAAATACGGAATGGGTTGTATAGGTTGTGCGGCTGCGCATTTTGAAAACTTAGAAGCCGGTGCTAAAGTTCATGGCATTAACATAGATGATATGGTTAATGATATGAATGCTGTTATTAAAGAAAAATCTGGACAATAAAATAATTTTATTGTATCATATTTAAGCACTTTGTAATTTGAATTGACTTTATTTAATATTTTGCCCTGGTGGTGGAATCGGTAGACACGTCGGACTTAAAATCCGATGAGGCTAATAACTTCGTGCCAGTTCAAGTCTGGCCCAG
>CADBOJ010000045.1 GCA_902796305.1 uncultured bacterium
ATATAGCGACGGTTGTCAATGTACAGGTTGTGCAGGCGGTAAGGAATTAAGCAGCGGAAAGAAGAAATGCTGCGATAAAAATATCAAATATTGTACTAAATATAATGACAATTGCAAATGTACAAAGTGTAGTGACGGCAGAACACCATACAATGGAACGGTATGTTGTAAAAATAATGTTAACAACTGCTCAAACTACGATAAAGACTGTAAATGTACGGGTTGCCAAAACGGTTCTACACTCAGTTCATCAGGATTATCATGCTGTCCTAATCAAAATGGTTGTGCTAAATACAATAGCGGTGCTAAATATAACAGTCTTCCATGTATATGTACTGAATGTAGCGGCGGTTACACATTTGCACAAGGCTCCACAATATGCTGCCCAAATATAGCAGGGTGTAACGGAAAATATGATAACAGGAATTGCTACTGTACACAATGCAAAAACAATTATACACTAAGTTTTAACGGAAGCGTATACGGAAAGGCTTGTTGTCTAAATCAATACGGGTGTAATAAGTATAATGACAGCTGTACATGTACTGCATGCAGCGGCGGATACACAATGGCAGTAAATTCCACAACCTGTTGTCCGAATATACAAAATTGCAACGGGGGATATAATGCCAGTGGTTGTACATGCAAAGGATGTAATAACGGGTACACTGTAAGTCCGAACAAGAAGACATGTTGTCTGAATCTACCGGGATGTAATAGTTATGACAACAATTGTAAATGCACTTCATGTAAAAGCGGTTACACATTTGCACAAAGCTCCACAACCTGTTGTCCGAATATAACGGGTTGCGACGGAAAATATGCTTCAAATTGTACTTGTACAAAATGTAAGAGCAGATTTGATTTGCAAAACGGAACATGTAAAGCATGTGCGAATGAAACGGAGTATTGGAACGGTTCTAAATGTACCGCTTGTTCAAGAGGATACGATAATTGTGCTAAATGTACAGATACAAAATGTACGGCATGTCAATCAGGATATAATTTAGATAAGAATGATAAATGTATAAAATGTAGCACAGGGTATGTGTTTGATACAGAAAAGAAAGAGTGTACAAAATGTCCGACAGGATGTAAATCGTGTTCTACAAGGACAAAATGTACGGAATGTGAATCGGGGTATTACTTATACAGCAGTAGTTGTAAAAAATGCTCTGATAAATATCCAAATTGCGCAACATGTGACAGTTCAAAATGTACGGGATGTGCAGCAGGTTACAATTTAGATAAGAATAATAAATGTACAAATTGTCCCGGAAGTTATTTTGACAGTTCAAAGAAAGAATGTGCAAAATGCCCAGAAGGATGTAAAACATGTACAAGTTCAAAATGTACGGAATGTACCTCATCAGAGTATCATTTGGTTAACGGAAAATGCATAAAATGTACTAGTAGTCAATACTGGAATGGCTCAAATTGTGTCGCCTGTTCAAGCAAATGGTCGAATTGTACAAAGTGTGACAGCTCCAAATGTACGGAATGTACATCGGAATATGAAATTGTAAATAATCAATGTGCGCTTAGGAATTGCGGAACGGGTAAATACAGAGACGGAACAACTTGTAAGAACTGTGCGGATAAATGGGCAAATTGTACGGCATGCACCAGTTCGGAATGCACAGCATGCAATAACAATATGGTTCCGGACGGCAGTAAAGGATGTAAAGCGGCATGCAACGTTGAAGGTTGTTTATCATATGACAACGATTGCAACTGCACTACATGCGACAAAGGATATAGTCTGCGTGGCACAAGCACAAGGCAACTTACACGTAATAAATGGGGGGGTGTGTCCTATGTAGAGGGTGCACCTTGGACATGTCAAAAAAGATATTGTTCGTGTGATGGAACTCTTTCAGGTTGTCGAACAGGCTGGAATTCTAGTTGCAAGTGTACAGTGCAAACGTCAGCCTGGTGTAGCTCTTGGTCAGCGGCTAGCGGATATTCAGGATGCGGTTGTGCAACCAGTGGCTCTATTCTCTATCCTTACAATTGCCAAGAAGGCAGTATATGTTGCAGTGGTACAGAAACCGAGTGGGTAAGTGATTGCTTTTACGAATCACGCAGCAGCTCATACAGCGGCTCATACAGCGGCTCATACAGCGGCTCAGACGACAATTATAGCTATAGCGGTAGCGGTAGCGATAGCTATAACAGCGGTGGCGGTGGTGGCGGATTATGCATACAAAATGACGGAACATGTACTGAATCCTTCGGAACAAGCTGCTGCACGAAATGCTCGGATGGTTCAGATGCAGTAATGGGTCACTGTGGTTAGAAACACAAATCTTTGACAAAAATAATAATAAGGCTCGCCGTTTAGCGAGCCTTAAAAAAATCAAAAAGTCATCCTCAATCAAAAGCCATAACTTGTCACAATTGATGATTAATAACTATTTCTTATCGATAACTTTAATCAAATGCCAGCCGAATTGTGTTTGAACCGGGTCGGTTACAATATTTTTACGTGCTTCAAAGGAAGCCTTTTCAAATTCTTTTACCATCATCCCGCGTCCGAAATATCCTAAATCCCCGCCATGTTCTTTAGAGGGACAAAGAGAATATTTTTTTGCCGCATCTTCGAAAGAAATTTTATTACTTTCAATTTGAGCCTTAATATCGTCTGCTTCCGCTTTCGTTTTAACAAGAATATGCTCTGCTCTAACCTGAGAAATTTCATCTGTATTCATTTTTGCTCCTATCTTTGCCGTTGAAATAAAAATAATACCGAACAATAAAACCGCAAGTACTAATATTTTTTTCATGTGTAATACTCCTTTTTCTTGGAATTTTAACATGAATATTCTATTTAGTATATTTATCCTACTGTATTATTAAATTATTTTACGCATCATAATATTGTCCAAGCAAAAAATCACTGTACATTAAATCATCAAATTCTCTAAGCGCACTTCCGAAATCCCCGTATATTACGGTGTGGATTTTTCGGTTTTCGTAATCATAAAACTTATCATATTCTTTTGTTTCACCATCTCTTCTGTATTTTGTAAAAATACTAATTTCATGATTTTCATTAAATTCGGAACTGGTTTCAAGGGTGCCGTTATTTCTGAATGTTTTATATCTATATATACCTGTTTGATGAAACAATTTCGTAGTCTTTGGGGTTTTAGCGTCATCATAATATTCCGTTCTACTCCAAACATATTCTTCACCTGTTGAGCGATTTTTGCAATAAGTTTCGCTTACCGTTTTTAGTTTTGTTTCGGTATCAAAGTATCTTATTTCTTTATAAGGAGCACCCAGATAAGTTTCTTTTACAAGCTTATCGGTTTTGGGGATAAATTCTCTTATATATTCAATATCGCCTTTATCATTTTTTTCTTCTTCAATATCTTTTATTACGGTTTTGCCGTCGGTGTCATAGTATACCTTTTCAACTATTTTATCGTTGTCTGTGGAATAAATCATTAATTCTCTCGAGCCGTCTTCACGGTAATATTCTTCATCATATGCGCGGGTTAATGCACAATATGTTCTTTTGCGACCTAGACCGTAAGGTGCTTCCTCAAAGTACTCTAAAGCAATTTTTGTTCTTCCGTCGGGAAGCTTCCACTCTTCTTTTAAAATTTTATTTGTCAAAAGGTTGGTTGTAACATAGCAATCCCGCTCATCATCATATTTTTCTTCATAAATCAAATCGCCGGAAGTTATTTCTTCGCCAGTTGTAAGATTATAAACCTTGTTTTCCTGATATCCGTTATCATATATACTTACAATCTGTCTGTTATTTTCAAAATCATTTCTTGCCGAATGACTGTAATTCTCTCCCTCTTTAGAAAAGGAGTATACTATTCTGTTTTGTTTATCAAATTCGGTATGGGTATAACTGTCACCCGATTGAATTGTTTCAACTCTTGAACCGTCATCTTTATGAATAACGGTCTGCTCGGTTGAAGTTAAAGGATTGTAATATTCTAAGATTTTGCAATTTCCGTCTAAATTCCTTGTTGTAGCTGTATATTCACCGGTTTTTTTGTTGTATTCGGTAGTTTTTACGGTATCGACACCCATAATTTCTTCTTTAATTATATCGGGGTTTTTACCAACAACTCTTAAACCCTTAAAAGAAAAAGGTTGAACCTGACTTCTGCCGACTAAATCAGCAAATTTATTATCATGAATTGCTGTTTGATTATTTTTGGTAATCGCTTTTGCAGAATTTTTTGATACTTTATTCAAACTTGTAAAATTATTTATAAAATTAACGGGGACAATTTTCATAGCGTTCTCCTTTTTTACAAAGTAAACAAGGGGTGTGAATAAAAATTATTAACAGCTGTTATCATTCATCTTTACAAAACTTTAAATATAGCTTTTAAATAAAAACAAAAGCTGTCTTAAAGTTTTACTTTATAAGACAGCTTTTGTTTACATAAGCACACCGCTTTATCTTTTCCACTCAGGTTATGTTTTAACCCGTATTATCTTTTTATGCAATTAATTTTTCGTCTTCTTCTTCCTTACCTGTTATTGCGTTTACATATGTATCAAGGTCTTCAGTGAATATAAATCTTGCTTTTGTTTGAAGAGTTGTTGCTCTATCGGTAATTTCTTTTCTTTCGCGCTGTTTTTTATCATAGTTTTCTTTAGCGGATAATATTTCCTGCGAATTTTTTTGAGCTTTTTCTTCTTTTAATTCTTGAATTTCTTTTTTGATTTTTGAATTTTTATCGTTTAATTCATTTAAAGTGCGTTTTTGCTCTTTTAACTTTTCTTCAAGTTCTTTTTTTGCTTCTTTTAGCATTTCAATTTTATTTTCAATTTTTTGTTTTTCTTTTTTCCATTTTTTCATATCTTGCATATAAGCCTGAAAATCAGTATAAACTCTTACTGTTCCGTCTTCCTGAACTTCTTCTTTTTGATAATTTTTTATGCTCGGTTTAGTTTTTTCATGTTTTGCCAATTTTGCTTCTTGGTTTGCAATTTCTTGCGATTTTTCACTGATTGAATGTTCGGTATTTGAAATTACTGTCTTTTGATATTTTATTTTTGATTCAGTCATAGTTTTTTCAGCATTTTTTGCTTGAATTTGTGCTTCTTTTTGCTGTACAAAATCACTTATTGCTTTTTCGTATTGAGCTTTAGCATTATCTTCGGATTTTTTTGCGTTTTCAACCGCTTCGTTTTCAGTTACAGCTTTTTCGGCTTTTTCAAGTTTATCTTCGGTATCGCTTTTTCCCTGTCTTAATTCTTCAAGCGATTCGCTTCCTGTTAATTTAACAGCTTGAACATTTTCCCAGCCCGTATTAGAACTTCCGCTTACTGCTTGAGAAAAAGGGTTTGATACATTAACACCCGCATTAAAAGAATTTGAAATTACGGAATTTTTGTAACCGTCTTGATAGCTCTTAATTAAATCAATTGCAAAGTTTGCTTCATCTGAAGACAATTCTTTATATGCTGATGTACTTTTAACAGTTCTTGTAAATTTATTATCAAAAACGGAAGCGTTTTGTTTTTTGTCATCTTTGTTTGTTTTAGAATTAGTATCTGCCGTTTCATTGTTTAAAAGTTTTGTTTTATTAAAAGCACTATTTAAAACTAATTTTTGTAAACCCTTCGCAAATAATTGCGATTTTACCTGCATATTGAAACCCATGTTCCATCCCCTGAATATAAATATTACCCTCGTATCCTTACTTATTAAAAGTATTTTTTTATAAAAAAATTGATAAAAATTTAATTCATATTTACAATTCTTAATATTTTAATCAAATTCAACCGCCACAATGGCTTTGCTTTTTATATTAATTAATAATATACTTGAGTATATGAAATTAAATATAAATTCAAAATCACTTTATTATATTGCCTTGTTTATATTATTTGTATTTATCAGACTGAATTTTATACTTAATTCGGACGGTTTATATGATATAGAATTTAAAACGATTTCAATTGCAAACTCATCATTTCCTTTCGGCATTATAAAAAATTCTTCGGTTCAGGATTTTTTTATGCCTTTATATTATCTTATAATCCACTTTCTGGTTTTAATTTCGAAAAACGAAATATTTCTGCGTGTTTGTAATTCAATAATCGCTTTTTTAAATATTCTTATTTTAATCAGAATAGGGAAAAAGCTAATAAATGAGAATTTCGGATTGTTTTTGGGACTTATATTTGCAATTAACAAGTTTTTTTTTTTTTTTACAAATCTGATATCGCCATATTGCCTGAATTTATTAGCTGGAACAATTCTTATAAATTACCTTATAAACTACTTAAAAAGACCGGGCAAAAAAACTTCAAAGCATCTTATGATTGCAAATTGCATTTTTATGTTTTCGGATATTCATGGATTTATTTTTGTCGGAATAGAGCTTGGTATTTTATATCTCATAGCAAAAAAGAAAGAGAATTTCAGACGTTTTTATCAGAAACTTTCATATGAAACGATAATAGGCTTTTTCTGGGCTTTGCCTTTTCTTGCGGTGCATTATTTTGTTTATATAAAATATCTCATTCCGCCTTCAACTCAAGTCATAGGATTTAATTTAAACGGATTATATTTAATGCTGAATGAATATATAAGTCCTTATTTGAGCTTTGTAGCGCCCGAAAACCAAACAAAAAACACAATAAGTATGTTCTATACTTTTTTCTTAAATCCCGATTTGAGAAACATAAACTCATGTAAAATACTTATAACACTTCTATACAGTTCAATTTTACCCGTTATTTTTCTTTTATATCTTTCGGTTAAAACCGTTGCAAAAAATTATAAACTTAAAATTTTATTTATTATGGCAGGTTTGTATTTAATTCCGATTATTTTTGCTTCATTATACGAATTTATAGACTTAAATCCTTTATACACCTTACAATTTTATTTAATTGCACTTATTGCTTTTTCAAGGGGACTGTTTCTTATTAAAGACAATGCGGTAAAATGTATTTTAATTTTTTGTTTAATTGCAATACAACTAATAAACCCGAATATAAACATATTAAATGTTTCAATAGCAAAGAAATCCCCTGTTAATAAATCAATTGACATATTTTTCAAGGAATACAATATTAACTCCGAGGACTTTATAATTATGCCGTATCTCGGTGAATTTGGAAAAACATACTACAAAAAACTAAACTTCTTTGATTTTGATTACTCAATCTTGAAGAAAAACGGCAAAAAATCATTCATAAAGCAAATAGCCAGTAAAAAGGCAAAGACCGTAAACAAAAACAATATTAAGTATCTTCTTGAAGATTATATGTTTCAAAGGAACATAAACGACTATATAACAAAATATTTTGTTGAAAATTGCCTTGATAAAACACAATCGGGTGACAGAATAATACTTATTATTGACAAGCTAAACTCTAAACCTGTTTCTAAAAATGCAATTTTAAAATTTGGAGAAGAAGATAAATATAAACCCCAATTCAGAAAAATTAAATTCAGAAAAAATATGACGGCGCAAAATCAAGCAAAACAACTGTACGATGTTATAACTTCAAAAACATTATACGGTTTTATAAGTTTGTTAAACGAAAGCTTTATTTTGACAGATATTGTTGAGTACAAAAAAATCGACAATGAATACTATAAATCAGACAATAAATCAAAGAATATTCTAAACTCTATATATTCAAATGAAAGCGACTACGTTTTTATTATATACAAAAGACCCTAAAGTTTATTTAAAATATTTTTAATATCATCAGTAATTATCATATCGGGATTTACTGTAACAAATTCATCAAATATTCCCTTGGCAGCATATGTGTCGCCGGTTTGCAAAAATATTAAACCTGCAATAATTCTGTTATAAGGATTAGAATTATCATTCAGACATCTTTTTAACTCTCTCTTGTGAATATTAAGTTTAATGTAAACATCAACGAGTGTTTTATAGTATGTCATATTAAGGCAATTTTTTTCTATAGCACCCTCAAGAGCGGATTTTGCGGCATTATAATTATTTAATTTTATAAAACATCTTGCTATATTGTACAGATATGTCGATGAGGCATTCATATCATAAGTCAAATTATAGGCAATTTGATACTCCTTTAGTGCCATATAATAACTTTCTTCTTTAAAATAAATATTTCCCATATTGGAATGGTTTCTTGCATTTTTAATTGCGTCAATCGCCTGCCATTCAAAACCGTCAAGCCCTCTTATCGAAGAAGCAGTACAAAACGACTGATATGTAATCAGTAAAAATAATATAAGAATTATTTTTTTATAAAATAATTTCATGGTTTTCTTTAGCAAAAAAAGTATTATTTTTCTTATTTTCAAATTCTTCTTCCAGCATGGATAATTTATTATCATCATACTCGGGGTCATAGTGGAAGAAATATGTACTCTTTGCTTTAGCAAGTTCGGAAGTTTCTATTGCCATTTCATATGTTGAATGACCGAAGCCCTGCTTTGACTGAATCGGGTTAACATAATCCTGATAAGTATACTGGGCATCATGAATCAGGCAATCGCAATTATAGGCAAATTGTATAAATTTCTTGTCCGCACCGATATAACTTTCTTTATCGGTAGCATAAACAAGGGTTTTACCTCCGTATTGCACCTTTATGTTTAAACATCCGTTTTTAGGATGTGCTGCTGTTTTAAATGCAGTGATTAATATATCATCCTCGCTTAAATCAAGTGAACTATCTTTAACATCATAAACTCTTGTTTCACCGTTCTGAGATATAACAATAGCATCGTTTTGAGAAAAATTATGTATATTAAAATTGCTTGATATCTCATCCAAACCAAGCGGAAACACTTTATCAAATAAAACTGTTTCAAGTGTATCTCTAAGATTTTCGTTATTAACATTCAATCCGTAAAGATTAATTATAGAATCAGGAATAAATAGGGGTTTATAAAATTGCAATCCCTGAATATGGTCTTGATGAATGTGACTCAAGATAATTGTTGCATGATAGGGATGTTTAACCTCTGAAATGATTGAATTTTTAATCTCATCCAGACCAACATCAATTATACCCGTTCCCGCATCAAGAATAATCAACTGCTTACCGCATCTTACTTCAACACAGGCGGTATTGCCTCCAAATTTCAAAAAATTATATTTAGGAGTAGGGTAAGAACCCCTTGTACCTCTAAACTTTATTTTAAATTCATGTTGTTCTTCGCTCATCCTCATCTCCCCGGCTACCGGCAATAATTAATCAGTTACAGTTTTATTTTTCTTTTTAAATAACCTGTTCTTTTTATTTTCTTTTACTTTATTATCTTCTTTTAATTGCTGTCTTTCAAGTTTTTTAATCTCTCTTTTGCTGACTTTATTTTTTGTAGCATTTTTTATCTTGTTTCTTTTGAATGAGGATGATTTAGGATGCCTTTTATTGTATATGAAGCTATAATCTCTGTCTTTTTCACATCCCGCAAGAGTACCATACGATATAACACTACTCTTATTTTGTTCTTTAATCTTTTCAAGTCTTGTCGGAATAAAATCAAACTTAAAAGTCACTCTGTCTTTATAGTTTGTAATTTTGATATGCCTGAATGCCATTGGATATGTAACCATAGACGGAGTAGAAACATAAACCAGATTACCCCAGTGACGTATTTTAGCCGCATGATAATGTCCCGATAAAATAACAATCGGATTTTTATACTTTAATAAAATTTCATTAAAATCGTCCGCATTAACAAGGCTGTGCTCCGTTGAAACAAAAGGTTCAACAGGAGGAACATGAAGCGCTATTACTACAATTTTATCCTGATTTTCGGACAATTCCAAATCCAAAAATGCAAGCTGTTCGGAACTCAAGCTTCCGTTAGCTGATTTATCGTTGTCCGTAGTACTGTCAAGAACAATTATTCGATAGTCGGTTTTTGGACTGAATGCATAATATGTTCCGTCAAAAGTATAGTTTTTATTACTGTTTTTAACTAATTCAAGAACTTCCTCTTTGGTTAAATCTCCATATGCAACATCATGATTTCCGAATGTATTTAAGCTCGGATATTTTAATTTTGATAACAAGGAATAGTACTCTCTGTAATTATTCAAAGTTGCACTATCAACCATATCACCCGTAAACAAGACAAAATCAAGACCTTTAATTTGGTTTATCTGCTCTATTGCATCCTGAAGCAGAAAGCTTGAAGATGAAAGCGCTTTATAGGACGTATCATCCCTGTCAACCGAAATATGAGTGTCCGAAATATGAATAAAATCAAGGGTCATATTTCTAAACGAAAACGCATAAGCGCTTAATGTTGTTATAACAACAAGCAACAAAGCAAAAAATAATTTAATAAATCTATTTTTCATTTACAAGTTCTTCCAGTTTATTCAAAAGTTCCTGATGGTTTTTATAAAATTCCCATCCCCTAGCTTTCATAGCATAAATCATAACTAAAGGCAAGTTAAGTGCTTCATCCGAGCGTAACTTTTCTTTATAAAACTTTTCAAAATCATCGGGCAATCTGAGCGTCCAGTTAGGATCTCCCGAAGTTCCGGGTGTATTATACACTTCATTAATACCGAAGAAATCCGTAAAGAATATTTGAACATTTTCAGAAGCCGATGCAAAACATTCAACAAGCTTCATAAATCCGAAGAATTTTTCGTCGGTATACATTCTGTGCCATATTTCATCCTGATTGCCAAATTCCGAACACAAATCTTCAATCAGATTTTTGATATAAGGATTGGCTTTTTCTGTATTAACAAGTTTTGAAGCCCACATTCTAATTGGTTCATTATCATGTGTTCCAACCATTACCCATGAGTTCGGGACGATATTTTTGCATCTGTACGGATGATTTTGTTCTTCGGGCACTACAAATTGAACAAGTTTCATACCGCTGAGTTCGTACTTTTTCATTACTTTAACAACAGGATAAGTTAATGTTCCAAGGTCTTCCGCAATAATAGAATCCTTTGTTAAACCGGCTTCAAGAGCAGAAGCTATAACAATTTTTTCAATTATTCTGCCGTAAAGCGAAATTTGCTGGTCATCAAGATTATCAATCCATTTTTCATCATCGGGAGTAACAAATTTTCCTTCTATCGGAGTTTTATTAATATTTTCTTCTCTTGCAATAGAATATTTCTTTAATTCCGGATGGTTGGGAGAAGAATACAATCTACCCGCACCTTCTTCAACCTTTGGAAGATGTCCTTTTTTATAAACCCACGGGTCAATTAAGCCTACCGTATGGTCAATTCTGACACCGCCGGGGTTTTCTTTAAACATTTTTGTATAAAGCTTTTTAAGAAGCAGACCGGCTTCTCCCAATGAACCGTCTTTATTAAAGAGCTTTTCAGGGTCAACTACACTAAATCCCCATGCCTGACCGTCTTTTGAAAAGTAATCCGGAGGACAGCCAAGATACCAGTCTTTCAAGAACAATGACTGATAAGCCCAGTTATCTCTGTCGGAAAATGCAACTTGTCTATCTGCAATTAATTTCAGACCCAGTTTTTTGGTAAAGTCCAGAGTGGCTTCGCTTTGCTTTTGAACAATAAATTGTTCGAGCTTATATTTTTCAATTACATCAATGTATTTTTTTGAAATTTCTTTAATTCTTTTTTCGGCAATTTTTTTGTCAACATCCCCATAGAGATTTCTGTCGACTTCATTAGTCCATTGAGGCCAGTAATCGGAATTATTTTCTATGGAAAGAGCTTCATATAATGCATCTTTGTCAAGCCAATCGGAATTTTCGTTTTTAAACGTTTCAAATTGTTTTTTTAACTCTTTTGAAGCGTTTCTCTTAAAATTTTTATAAAATTCATTTGAAGCAAGTTCAATATTTTCACTTGCATAAACATAAGCAGCTTTGTTTGAACCTTTATTTGGATTCATTTCTATTATTTTATTTAATGTTTTTGTTGATAAGATTTTATCCCATTTATCCGTTGTAAGTTCCTTTAAATTGATAAATAACGGATTTTTTGAAAAAACAGTTCCCGTATAAGGAGATGAATCGGATAATTTTGTTTTTCCGCAAGGACCTAATTGAACAGCAGTAAAAACACCTTTTAAATATTTAAAAAGTTCTCTTGCACCCTTTGAATTATAAGTCCCAAAACCAATATTTTCGCCTTCTTCAGACGGAAAACTTACTCCTTGAAGAATAAGCGCCAGATTTTTTTTGCCCAGTACTCTAAGTGCCTCGCTTATTGTTTCTTTATATGTTCTGCTAAATAACTTGGTTTCTTCCAATAACATTTATTCCTCTCCTTTATATCAATAATTCGATAAACCTTTTTTCTGCAAATATTCTCTAACCTGGTTTAGCGAAGATTGAACAATTCTTGTAATTCTTGAACTTGAAAGACCGACAGCAGCCGCAATTTGTTTCACCTGCATATTTCTATAAAATCTGTATTCAACAATTGTTCTTTCTTTCTGGGGAAGTTTTGAAATTGCCTGTTTAATCAGTTTACTCATTTCAACAAGCTCTGCATTTTCATCCGGTGTTGCCGAAGTATCTTTGATAAAATCAAATGGCGACTCATTATCAGAACTTGCTGCCATTATTGAATCAATAGAGAGTATTGTTTCGTAAACAGCTTCTCTGATTTTATTCGGGGAAACATCAAGCGTTGACTGATTGTCTGTGTATTCTTCCTCTGTTTCGCCATCTTCACTTTTATGTTTTAAAGTGTACCACTTATATCTGTTTCTAAGCTCGTTTCTTATAGCCCAGCGAACAGCAGTTGCAACATAAGAGGAATTATAATTTTGCAATTGTTCTTCCGTTTTGTTTTTAAATAATGCTTGAAGTGCAATAATTCCGATAGAAACGAGTTCTTCGCAATCAAGCATATGCGCAGGTATTCTTTTATATTCTACCCTAGCAACTTTTTGAATTATATCTATATAATCTTTTAACTTAGCCTGCAACTTTGCTACCATCAAATACTTATTCTATTATATAAAATTTTACTATCATAAAGTAAATAATGCAAATAGCCGTATCAATTATACTGTTCAAACTATTATCCATGTTTAAATATTTCGATAATGGCATGGGGGTGTAAAATTTTATATCAAAACTTCAATTTATGTAAAATTTTGATATAATAAACTGGTTGCAAATTAATCAAGGAATCAAAATGTTTGAAAAATTTTTTTCTGAAAGAATAAAAAACACACCATCATCTTTTATAAGAGAGATTTTAAAAGTTACGCAAAAACCCGAAATAATTTCTTTTGCCGGCGGTCTGCCGAATCCCGTTTCTTTCCCTAAAGAAGAATTAAAAGTATCGTTTGATAATATTACAAAAAAATACGGCGATAAAATTTATCAATATTCAACCACTATGGGGTTAGACAGCCTGAGAGAGTTTATAGTCCAAAGATATAAAAAATTATGGGGCATGGATATAACGATTGATAACGTAATAATTACAACCGGTTCCCAGCAGGCTCTTGATTTAATCGGAAAAGTTTTTTTAAATGACAATGATAAAGTTATGGTTGAAAAACCGTCTTATCTTGGGTTATTACAGGCATTTTGTATGTATTTGGCGGATTTTGTACCGACAAAGCTAAATTTAGACGGGCTTGATATTGAAGAACTTAAAAAAACAATAAGTGTACATAAGCCAAAGCTTGCTTATCTTATTCCGAATTTTCAAAATCCGACGGGTTTAACTTATACAAAAGAAAACAGGGAAGCGATTTTTGAAATAATAAAAGATGAAGATTTAATATTAATTCAAGATGACCCTTACGGAGAATTGAGATTTACGGATGATGAAAGAATTCCATACATAGGTGCTAACCAAAACGATAAAAATATTTATCTCGGGTCTTTTTCAAAGATAGTTACCCCCGGAATGCGTTTAGGGTATATTATAGCAACAAAAGAAATAATAAGAATGCTTGAAACCGCAAAACAAGCATCAGACCTGCATACAAATATCTTTGGTCAATATTTAATATCCGATTATCTTGAAAATAACGATTTGGATGAACATATAAAATCAATCAAAAAATTATACAAAGAGCAGGCAGAAACGATGATTAACGCCATGGAAGAAAACTTCCCGAAAAATATAACATTCACACGTCCGAAAGGCGGAATGTTCAGCTGGGTTACACTTCCGGAAGGAAAATCATCGCTAAAGCTGTTTGATTGTGCTATAAGAAGAAATGTTGCTTTTGTTCCGGGTAATCCTTTTTATGTTGATTACACAAAAGATGTTAACACTCTTCGTTTAAATTATACAAACGCAGACAGTAAGACAATTAAAGAGGGCATAAAAAGACTTGCCGAAGCACTCGGTGAAATATAAAAATGATAAAAGAAGTTACGGAAAAATTAAACAATAACATATTGCCGGATAAAACGGAAATTTTAGAGGCATTTGATGAAATATATTCCGGCATTGCGGATGAAGTTTTGGCTGTTTCGTTTATAACTCTGTTAAACGGTTTTATTAAAACCGAAAATAATATCGATATTATCGAATCGGCGATAAAATCAGCAAACAGCGCAATGAAAAGAATAAGCTTAAACCTTGATTTAACATATGCTGTTAAAACAACGGAAATAGAAGATAATACAAAATATTTTGATATTTCTTTTATAAGAGATATAGTACTTGCCTCAAACAATGTACCCGTTGTAAAGTACAGTATTGATTACAGCAAAAGTAGCGAATATATAACCAAAAAATTAAATATAAATCCCTATCAAAAAAATGAAAACGGGGAGTTTGACACAGAAAGCATTGAGAAAACAAATTACTGTTATATCAAACCTGATGAAACCGAAAGTTACCTAAAATATTCGGATAATATTTCAAAAAAACTTTGTTTTAAAAATATTTTAAATATAACAAATAAAATGCTAAATCCCTGTATGGCAAAAAATATAGCAATAGGGGTGGATAACATTGATAAAGTTGAAAAAACGGCAAAACTTTGTCTTAATTTAAACTATACAAATTCAATTGTAATTTCATCAAAAGATAACACTCCGTTTGTATCACCCGAGCAGGAGTCATATGTAGCAGAAGCCTGGAAAAATAAAATTTTTGCATACAGATTAACACCCGAACTTGTCGATTTACCTTTGCATCCGATTAAAGAGCTTGAGTGTGAAAATATTGACCATAATATTGAAACAATAGACGAATTATTTAAAGGAAATCTTAAAAATTCCGCAATTTACGATACAGCCGTTATTAATTCGGCATTAGCACTATATATAGTTAAAAAGGCAGATTCCGTTATGAACGGCATAGAAATGGCTAAAAATGCAATAGATACGGGTCTTGCTAAAGAAAAGTTTGAAGCAATAAAAAATAAATAATATTAAAGTATGAATTTTAGGCAATAATTCTTATTTTCAATTGAAAGATAAGCTGATTAATTTTATAATTGTATTCCTATGAATAAGCTAAGTGTCATATTTTTAACTTTTATTTTGATTTTTACCTGCAATGCTTATGCTAAAAATGAAGAAAGCCCGCAGAGATTAAATGATTACCTTTATAGCAGTGAATATTTTGACTATTTAATAGAATGCGCTTCGCTTGAGCAACAGGAAGAAGCGGAAAGAAAAAAACAGGAAGAAAAACAGGCTCTAAAAGAAGCAAAAAAAGAGCAAAAAAGTAAAAAGAATAATTATGAAGTATCACTTGTAGATGATGTTGTATATATATCCGAAAAAGAAGATGAAACGGTTGAACCCTTTAAGTTACATATTAAAAACACCATAATGCCCTCCAGATATTCTGAAACATTTAAAAAAGAAGATACAAAAACAATAATTCCGATAAGCGACAAGTTCAGCTTTATACAAAATATGTACACTTCGCGAAATAAATACAGCAGTACGGACTATAAAATCCTTGCCGGAGCGGAAATAGAGCCTTTTAAATTTTTAAAATTTGCAAGCGGGCTTGAAACAAATTACAGAGGATTAGACCAAAATCCCGCATCAAGAAAAGTTTACTTTACTCCGGAGCTCAAAATTACAAACAAAATCAAACTCACTTTTCCAAATAAATACAATATTCAAAGCGGTTCAACCGACCATGATATAGGTTTAAATTTTTCACCCTTTAAATCAAAATCAATGGATTTTGGGGTATATGCGGGTTTAACAAGGACAAAAGCGGGAAAATCTACCGAAAGTATAAATTTTTCCACAAATTTTTATCTGTTTTAATAAGTTTATCTGTTTAAAAAATTCTTATTATATTCCGATAATATTTCAAGGCTTTTCATTAAAGCCTGATTAGTGTTGTCATATCCCGCCGAACCATTGCTTTGTGCTTGAATATTAGCAAGTTCCGCACTAAAGGCTTTTAATTGTTTTAATAAAACGATATTGTTTTTATTTGCTTCAATTTTTTCTTCAAGTTTCGCTTCAATTAAAGGAAGAATTTGTTGGAGAGTAAAATCCTTGGGAACTTGAACACCTATTTGCTCTGCGAGTTTAAGAGCTTTTTCATACAAACTGTCGTTTTGATTTTTATTCGAAAAACCGTTTTGCAAATTTGCTTTTTCTTCATCTTTAGCTTTTTTTGCACTAAGCGCTTTATTAATAAGTGCCAATGCTTCTTCTTCCGTAGTATTTTCGCTAAACGGAATGCAAAGTTCAATAAGCTTTTGTCTTGTAGCCATTGTAAGCTTTTTAACATAAGCACCATATGAAGAATTTAAATTATAATTAACCGAACTTATTGCCATAACATATCCCTTTACCATTTAATAATTTTTTAAAAAAAATCAATTACAATTTACTAATCGGCAATTTGATTAAAAAAATTAGAGTTTTTTGAAAAAAGTTAACAAAAATTTACAAATAAGGTTAAATTAAGGCAATTTTTTAAATTTATTAAATTTTTAAAAATAAGAAATGAAAATAACTGATATATTTAATGTAAACAGAATAAAGCTAAAAGATTATAAGCCGGTAAAAGAATTGCAACAAATCAAGGCGGATAATTTTAAACCCGTACCTTGCAATCCCCATTACTGGCAAAATTCGCTGAATATAAATTTTAAATCAAGAAGTAGCGCAGAAAATCATAAAAATCAGGAATTTATCAATAAGTCTTACGAAAAAATGACCACAAGTCTTATTGATTACCTGAAAAGTGAAGATATTCCAGAAAGCGGGATTTGCGGTTATATTGAGGGAATGTCATTAGCATCCGATATTGATGAAGCGGAAAAAGAAAGTCTTATAGATGAAACGATAAAAGCATTACTTGAAAACAAATGGAAATGCGGACTTTTTAATTTGTTTTGCGATAAAGACTGCATAATTAAACCCTTAAACTCAACTAAAATAAGCAAAACAATAATAGACAGCAATGAAGTTGCAAAAAAACTTCTTGAATACTGCAATGAAGAAATAAATTCGGGCAAAAGCATAGTTTTGTTATGCAATCCGAATTTCTTTAATAATATAGCAGAATGCCTTGATGGTGATAACATTGAAGATTTTATAAATTTATGCAGAAAACAGGGCGGAATATCTAATGCGGATATTATAACCAATGATTACTACAATCCCTGCACAAAAAAATTTGATATAGCTTTATACAAGGAAAGATGTGATTTAAGCAAATATTTAACCGGCGATTATACCATATATGATACAGTGAATATAATAAGAAGCTGTATTGAAAATACAACAGGAAAAATAAGCCCTATCCCGAGAATTTTAATAAAATATCTTTTTGGCAGCCAGCCGAGCATAATGGAACAAATCAAGAAAATAGCAAAAGTTCCGCAGAAAAATGAAAACGAATATTTAAAAAATTGTTTGAAACAAGATGTCGATACGCTGATAGAAACCTTAAAAAATAACGAGGGAAAATTTGAAGAAACAAACCTTAAATATGTTATAAAAATAATTTCGGAAGATAAAAAAGAATACTCAAGTTATGATGCATTTAATGATTATATATCATCGTTAAAAGATAAAAACGGAATCATAGACAAAGATAAATATAAATTAGGAAAAAGAGTATTAAAAGAAACAAACAGTTATTCTTCAGCCTTAGAATTTGTACAGTCATTCAGCGAGCATTTTTCAGGCAATGTAAACATCGGCAAAAAAATTGAAATTCTGAATTTAATGAAAAAAATCGCACCTCTTGACCGATTATCAGCCGATACAATCAAATCAATACTCAAAAATTATATTGATGAAAGCGGAAAAATTAATCAGGAAGAATTTGATTCTCTTGTTTCAATAAGTAATAAATTAAGAGACGACAACAGATTATATGAAATGTTATCGAGCGGTTTTATAGATATGTACAGGGAATCCGATGACAATAAAAAATTTATAACCGAACTTCTAGAGTACCCGAATTGCAGTCTTCAAAGATTAAAAGATATATACCCGAAAATAAAAGATAAAGAAAATAAATTTCCCGACCACATAAAAGATAAAATAAAAGACTGTTTGAATAAAAATATAAGTTTAATGACATTTTATTATATATACGGCAACTGTTTAAGTGAAGTCAACAGAGAAGCAGTATGCGATGAAAACCAATACAAAAGAGGCATAGAACTTGCAGTATTTATAAAAAACCAGGAATTTTTGCAAAATAATGCAAACTATATTGTACAAATTGCAAACAGAACATTTAATCCGTCGCAATTATCATTTTCTAAAAAATTGGCTTTTTTAAACGAATTAACCACCATAAAGAAAAATATAGAAAAAAGCGGGCAAACGGGATTTCAGTATATTGATACCGAAATCACAAATCTCAAAAAACTTTTGGGTGCAACAAACGAATACCTGCCCATAACAAAAGAGGACAGAAATAATTTCATTGCAAATGTTTTAAAGGTTAATCCGAAAGACAAAACAAAATTAACAAATTTTGAAGAAGTAATGATAAACTCTATACCCGCACTTGAAGAAATGAAAAACGGGTTGCCTCTTGAATATTCAAGAGAAGAATTTTTACGGGATTTAACAGAAATATGCAAAACAGGCAAAAATGCAATGTCTGCCATAGGAAAGACCAAAATATATCCGATAACAAAAGGATATAAAGAAACATTTGAAATAACGGGCTATAACGGTTTAATTGACTTAAGCGAGTTAAATAAAGAAAACGAAACGGAAAATGCAATATATAACTGCATGTACAAATTTTTATACCGGAATGAAGTAAAGACGGAAAATAAAAAACTGGATAGAGAACTGAACTATATAATAAAAGCATTTCCCGAATTTATTAATACAATAGGGAAAAAACAGCATTCAACCCATAATTACACACTTGATGTTCATCAATTACTAATGCTCTGCTACTCGATTAATAACCCTGAATATTTGAAATTAAATCCGCAGGATAAAATTGCACTAAAAATGGCATGTATTATGCATGACATCACAAAAGCGGAAAATGCAATTGATAAAGTACATCAAAATACCTCCTCCGTTGCGGTATCAAAAATTATAAAAAAGATACTGAAAAACAAAAATCAGACGGATAGAATTTATGAATTGATAAAAAATCATCACTGGCTTGAAGAATTTAACAAAACATATAAAAAAGACGGGACAGCTATGAGATTGAGTTTTGCGTTCAGACGCCCCGGCGATTTTAAAATTGCAAAAATTATGGCAGAAGCAGACCTGAAAGCAGTAAGTAAAGGATTTTATGAAGAATACGGCTACACGCTTCAAAGTGGTGAACTTGAGCGAATTGAAAAAAATATTCAAACAATTCATTCAACGGGACAAGCGGTATTTGCAAATTATATAATAGAGCCGAAAAAAATAAAAAAATATACCCATAACGGACAGGAATACAGGGTAATCAATCTCAACGAAATATCAGATGAAGAAGATATGTACAACTACGGATTTCAACACATAAAAAAGAAAGACTTAAAACTATTGGTACATATGGTGCAAGAAAGACACTTAGGAAACCAGCTTCAAGATGCAGCTATTCTGGTAAATCCCGAAAACTGCGGAATATTTTCCGAATCCATAATAACCCCCTCTAAAACAAACACATACGAAGAAAGAAATTACGGACTTTTACTGTCACAAGCAAACACGGACACAATAACTGCTGCAGAAGAAAACCAGTGTTCCGGAAACAAAAAAGAATTAATCGATATTTTAGAAGAAATATTTAATGAACAGAAAAACAAAGAAAGAATAGAGTATAAGAATTTAATACTAAATGAACTTGAAAAATACACAGGCAAAATAACTGATGACGAATATGCTGAATTTTTTAACGGCATACTTGCAAAAATAAAATCAGTAAATGAAATAATACCCGAAAAAGAATATAAAATCGGAAGCAAAAGAATTAAAGGCAAGGATTTAATAAAATCTCTCGAAAAAGCAGAAGAAAAAATAATAAACCCAAACACAAACAAGCACAATGAAATTGTCGGATATCTGCCAAACATAATAGGACTTGTGGCAAAATGCAAAACACTTGATGAATGCCATGAAGAATTTCTTAAATTTGCAAAACAAAATGACTACCCGATAATTCTTATTTAGTATTTAGAATTGTAAAAAACAAGGGAAAACATAAAAAATTAAAAAATTTAGTGTGATAGAATATAATTTATGAAGTATGTTCCATTACACATCCACACCGAATATTCATTACTGGACGGAGCGATAAAAATTCCTGAGTTTTACCAGTTTGCAGCAGAAAACGATATGCCTGCAATTGCAATAACAGACCACGGGGTTATGTATGGCTGTGCTGATATGTTCATTGCAAAAAACGAAATGATTGGGCATATGGAAGCCGCAGGCGAAAACGAGGAAGCTGAAAAAATCAAAAACATAAAGCCTATTTTAGGATGCGAATTTTATATTTGCGACGGAGACGTTGAAGAAGATAGAACTCACAAGGAAAGATACCACCTTGTACTGCTTGCTAAAAATCAAACAGGATACCACAACTTATGTAAATTGGATTCTTACGCATCAGTAAAAGGGTTTTATTATAAGCCGAGAATAAACCATGAAATTTTGGAAAAATATTCAGAGGGTATAATCTGCCTTTCCGCTTGCATTCAAGGGGAAGTTGCAAAACACATAATAGACGGCAACAAAGAAGAAGCAATAAAAAGAGCCCAATACTATAAAAATTTATTTAAAGACGATTTTTATATTGAGCTTCAAGACCACGGTTTACATGAACAAAAAGTATCAAACCCCGTATTAATGGAAATTGCCGAACAACTGGGTATAAAAACATTAATAACAAACGATTCACACTACTTAAAAGCGCAGGATGCACTCTGGCATGATACACTTCTTTGCGAACAAACAAAATCTTCTAAAACTGACGCAAACAGGTTTAAATTCTCGGTAAACGAGTTTTATGTAAAAACGGTTGAAGAATTAAGAAAAGCATTCAGCTGGATGGATGAAGATTATTTCAATAAATGCATAGAAACAACCGTTGAAGTAGCTGAAAAAATTGATTTTCAGATGGATAAGCTTGAATTTGGGAAAACAAAAGAATATCTTCCAAAATTCCCTTGTCCTGACGGGTATGACGAAAATTCATACTTCAATCTCTTATGTATAGAAGGTTTAAAGAAAAGATACGGCGACCCCATACCTGAAGATATCATGAAAAGGTATGAATACGAAAAAGGGGTAATTTTCCAGATGGGATTTCCCGCATATTTTCTTTTAACATGGGAATTTATAAATTGGGCAAAAAATAATAAAATCCCGGTTGGTCCGGGCAGAGGCTCGGCAGCGGGCAGTATTGTTGCTTATTCTCTTGGCATAACCGAACTTGACCCGATTCAACACAAACTCTTATTTGAAAGATTTTTAAACCCCGAACGTATTTCAATGCCTGATATAGACATAGATTTCTGCAAAAGAAGACGTGGCGAAGTAATTAAACATGTTCAGGATACTTGGGGCGAGGATCACGTTTGTCAAATTATAACTTTCGGTACACTTGCAGCAAAAGCAGCACTAAAAGCCGTATGCAGGGTATATGACATACCTTTTTCGGAAGCGAATAAATGGGCGGCTATGGTTCCAAATACTCCCGGAACTAAGCTTAAAGAAGCTCTGGGTGATGGTATGGAACTTAGAAAACTGTATGACGAAAACAATCAGGTGCACAGTCTTGTTGATGAAGCTCTTAATATGGAGGGGCTAAAAAACCAAACAGGTACCCATGCAGCAGGTGTTATTATTGCACCCCGCCCGATGGAAGAAATTATTCCCGTTACATTATCAAAAGAAAAGACGACTGAAACTCAATATCCTATGGCAGGAATTGAAAAAATCGGTCTTTTAAAAATGGACTTTCTGGGGTTAGAAACTCTGACAATTATTCAAGATGCACTTGATTTAATAAAAGAAAGAACAGGAAAAGATATAGATATAAATAGAATTCCGCTTGATGACAAAGAAACATTTGAGATGCTGTCAAGAGGAGAAACCGATGCCGTATTTCAGCTTGAATCCGGCGGTATGAAAAAATATATTAAACGTTTAAAACCGTCAGTTTTTGAAGATTTAGGCGCTATGGTTGCCCTATATCGACCGGGTCCTCTTGAAGCGGGAATGGTAGAGGGATTTATAAACAGAAAACACGGAAGAGAGCAAATTGAATACGCTCATCCGCTGCTTGAACCTATATTAAAAGATACGTACGGCACAATTCTGTATCAAGAGCAGATTATGGCAATATTCCAGTCGCTGGCTGATTATACATTAGGCGGTGCGGATATGGTTCGCCGTATGATGGGAAAAAAGAAACTCCAGCAAATGGCAGAACAAAAGTCAATCTTTGTCGAAGCAACAGCAAAAAAAGGAATGACTAAAGAAGCTGCAACCAAGCTTTTTGAGCAAATAGAAAGTTTTGCAAAATACTGTTTCAACAAGGCTCACTCATCGGCGTATGCTTTTGTTGCATATCAAACAGCATATTTAAAAGCACATTATCCCGTTGAATATATGTGTGCTATGTTAACCTCCGTTGCAGATGACAAAGATAAAACGCAGCAATATATTTTACAATGTCAGGCATTAGGTATGCAGGTATTAGCCCCTGATATCAATAAATCAAATTCGCAGTTTACTCCCGACGGAAATAACATAAGATTCGGGCTTGCCTCTATTAAAAATGTAGGGGAAGCCGTAATTGAACAAATTGAGCAGGAAAGAAAAGAAAAACCTTTTGAAAGTTTCTTTGACTTTTGCTCCCGTGTAGATTCAAAATGTTTAAACAAAAGAACATTGGAAAGTTTAATTAAAGCAGGCGCATTTTCTTGTATTGAACGCTCAAGAAAACAACTTTTAAACAATATTGATAAAGCAGTCGAATTTGTACATAATATCGAAAAAACAAAATCATCAGGACAAGTAAGCCTGTTTTCGGCATTATCGGGAGAATCTCAGGAAGAACTAAATATCCCGACATTTACTCTTGATGGCGACCCGAATGATGAATTTACAGACAGTGAAATTCAGGCATGCGAGAAAGAACTCATGGGAATTTATGTTACATCCCACCCTCTGTCATCAATTAAAGACACTCTTAAATATATAACGACATATACTATTGATGAAATTTTGGAACATCCCGAACAGGATAAATCCGTTACAATTTGCGGGCTTTTAAGCCAAATTGTTCAAAAACCGACTAAAAAAGACCCGACCAAATACATAAAAACAGGTCAAATTGAAGATTTAACAGGAAGAATTAACATAGTTGCATTCCCAAAAATCGTAGAAAACTACGGCGCTTTGCTTGAATCCGAACACAAAGTTATATTAAAGGCAAAAGTAAATATCAGAGATGAAGAAATTAATCTTTCGGTGAATGAAGTTAAGCCGATTGAAGCCGTAAACCTTGTCACTTTAAAATTTTTAAAAGATTTTGCGGATGAAGAAAATATCTTGCTTAAAGAACTTCTTGCAAGGCACAAAGGAGAAAATCCCGTTGTTATAGATTTTGAAGCACCTGATGAATTTAATACTCCGCAAAGGTTTAAAATGCTTACCAATAATCATTTATGGGTAAATATAGACAATACGGTAAGCAGGGAACTTGAATCGGCTTTCAAAGATAAACTTGAAGTTGAAATCAGGTCGCTTGCTTAGGCTTTAATCCCAATAGTTTTTGTTCTTTAGAATTTTCATCAACCCACACCTGAAACTCAGGGTGCATTTCAGCGGTTTGACATATTGATTCTTTTAAGTATACCGCATAATTAGCATCTATTAAGTTTATGGACTCCAGTTTTTCTATATAAAATTTATCCGAACCGCAATTAGAGCAATATTTTTCGGACGGGACAATTTCGCCCCAGGATATCTTTGCTTCTCTTTTTATATCACAACAACTGCATCTTACGATATAATAGCTTTTTACAAGATACTCTCCGCAATCGGGGCAATATCCTTCGTTTGCAGTTAAAAGTGCATTTTTATGCTTGCATTTTTGTTTATTTAAGAAAAATTTTAAAATTTTATTTTTCATAATATATATTTAATAAACTTTTTATAATAATCAAATTTTGCTCTGCTCTTGGATTGACGGGTATTTTCAAAATTGTAAACTTTTGTAAATAAATAATGAGTATATATCAATTAATACTCAAATAAATACTTTATATATATGTGGAAAATAATGAACTTCAAAAGGAGTGAGAAAGATGGCGTGGATAACGCTTAATTTGAGACATAAGTCGTTAAATCCCGAAATAAATAATCTTGAAAAAGCTGATATGCAATATTCAAGGGATATCAGACAAATCCACAGACATTTATCACTTGAAAAAGCAAGAATTAATGCAGCTAAAAAGAAAGAGATTAACGAAGCTACAAAAGAATATAAAGAGCTGAGAGATCAAAGAGAAGAACGAAAAGAAGACAAGGATTATCTTCAGGAACTTGCCGATGCAAAAGAAAAAGCTGAAGAAAAAAAGAACGACATCAACGATTACTATGATACGAAAAATAGCGACGTAGAAGAAGAAGCAACTGATGACGAAAATTACATTCAGGAACTTCAATCAACAATAGAAGCACAACTCGAAGCAATAAGAAACGAAAACCAGGTTGTAAAAGAACAAAGAAGCAAAGATATTTCGGAGGAAAAAATTAACTTAGCATAATTATAAAATAAAATATAATATTCAGTAATAATGCAGGTTTTGGATTACTTGTATTAAGTTTTGTAACAAAACTGATTAGTTTAGCAATTCTATACTCAATATATACTTTATATATGTGAGTATAGAATTTTTTATTATACGAAGTATAGAAATTAACAGTCCAAACTATAATTGAAAGGAAGACATCATGGCTGAAACAGGCTGGGTAACGCTTAGTAATGCGGCAATGGGCTTAATTCCGCAAATACAAGAAGATACTAATGCAATCATATCTCTAAGCAGAGAAAATATATCTACACAAAGACATATGAATTATGAGACTGCAAAAATAGAAGCAGATTACAGAAAGCAAAAAAATGCAATACAAGAACCGTATTTAGCAATGAGAAACAGCAGACCTGCACTGGATAGTGATGAATACAAAGAATGGTCGCAAAATTTTGCGGACAAAAAAGAAGATTATCAATCGCAACTTGCAGATTTATCCGATTTGGTAGAACAATTGAAATCTGAAGTACAGGAAGAAGCAAATGAGCTTGTAACACAAAATAATGAAGAGATAGAAACAAGAAAAACCCAAAAAGAAGCAAAACAAGCACAATATCAGGAATATTCGCAAGCAGCAAAAAATGGTGCAAGCGGGAAAAACTAATCCATAAATTAAACTAATCATAATGTAATCCAAAACCTGCAATTAAAATTTTTCAAAATTGCAGGCTTTTTTTAATTATTAAAATTTATTAATTCCGCAAATATTTTGTTAAAATCGTAATATAATTAAAATACGGATAATAAATTAGTTATGAAAAATTATTTTAAAAAAGCAAAAGCGGAAGTTAATACGGATAATTATATTTTATGCGCATTGATAATTGTAATCATACTAAGCTACGGCGCATATTTTTTCAAAAAAGAAGATTATACAAAAGAATACTACAGGGCATACAGTAATCTTTTAAAAGCATCGCATAATTCAACAAAAGAATGGCAGGGTGAAAATTCATCCCTCTGTGATTGCAACAAAAAAATATGCTGGACAAGAAAATGCTTTTTAAAAATCGCAAATAAAAACAATTTTTCGGGCGAAACCGCTCAAAAAAGAAATTACCCCGGATTTTTATACGGTAAAATTGATGAGGGAACATTTGACGGCAGAGGAACTGACGAAAATTTCTGTAATCTTTTTACTTCATCTCTGGTGTTGAGAAAATCTTATGACAATTGTAAAAATTTTATTTCAGGGGTAAACACGTCTAAAACCGGAACAAACAGTGCTACGGGCGGAATACTTTTCAGCAATGCTTTTTGTTCTCAAACACAGAATGAAACAGCAAATGCAAATGATACATGCGGCAAAAATTCGGAACTTCTTCCGACATTTATTACGGATAACGGACAAATTTACTACATGTCTAAAATTGTATACTCTAATGACTTTGATGATATGTTTAAAATTAATAAAAATGAACCGTCAAATAAAAATGCTTACAGATTTGTAGCGGTTGACCTTAACGGTAAAATGAGCCCGAACAGTCAGATGATGAACGGCTCAAGTTATCCCGATATTGTGCTTTTTGCAATAAATTCAACGGGAAACATTGTACCTCTGGGACTGCCTGAATTTAGTAATATTTATATAAAAGCAAGGGTAAAATATCCGTTCAAAGAGCGGGATTATTCCGAAATCACCACTCTCTGGCGTGCAAAAATTAAAGCCTGGGGACCTGAAGCAGAAAATAAAGATGATAAAACCGTTATCTGGAACCAAGGGTATTCACAGGAAGAACCCTTCAGCCAATCAATACGACTGTACAAAAATGCTCTTAATTGTATGGGGAAAAACTGTACGGATGAAGCTAAAGATGATATTAATAAGCAATACAGCGACAATTTGTACACAAATTTGATTTTGCAATTTATGTTTAAGCAGGCTGGAAGCAATAAATTTAACAGTACAGTATTTGATAAAAATTCACAATATGAATTTTTATCAAATGATTTCAATTCAGGGTGTTTAAAAGCAGATATTTTAAGTTCTTCAAACTGCAAAGTTGAAATTATTCCAAGATAGCATTTGTTATTACCATGCTATAATCACAGCACCCCCGGCACCGTCCGTAGCTTCAATAAGGGAAGAACTTCCATTATCGGTTGCCTCACGACAATTTGCAACACTTAAGAGCGGGAATAGCTGCACCCCGGAAGAAGACAAAACATATCCCTGATTACATAAAGAATTTTGACTTAAATTGCCTAACTTAATTCCGCCGCTACTTCCCGATGCACCCGGCATAGTAGCGTTATATCTTTGATTAGCTGCAGCATCATAGTAGCCCGCAGATAAATTATTAAGTTCAAATTCAGTATACGGAACTTTTTCAGACGGAATTTTACCCGCAACCGGAGTAATATCTGATGTTTGCGAGAGGCTGTTTAAAACTTGCTCGTTTTGCATACCTGCAATAACACCGCCGTAAGCTGGCTCGCATCCGTTAATTGATGGTAATTCGGTATTACCGCCTGCTGTAGGCTCAACTCCGCCTTTTCCGCCGGCTCCAATCATATTGCCTGCAATAGTGAATTTCCCGTTAGCATCAACCGGCAAGGACGGAACGGAACAGCTAACAACAGAACCGGGTTCACCTGGCATACCCTCTTGAATTTTAAATGAATTTTTTAAAAAATAAAGCATAATACTGTCTTTATTTCCAACAGGTACAAAAGTAAGAAAATTGTCTTTATTGGTTGTTTTATATAAATATTCAAAAGCATTATCCCTTAAAGAACTTGAAAAATCGTCCTCAATGAGCGCATCTTCTCCCTCGGACTTCAGACCGTGTAAATATTTACAGCATGGGCTTTCATCATTGCAATTTTGATTATTTTGAATGCAATATTCCAAATCAAAGCGCTCGGGCATATCGTTTCCGTTATCATCCAATACAGCACCCGCAAGCACGTATTCACCCGAAGAATTTTTTACGATGTTGCATGTAAAGACATTTTTAAAAAATATATTCATATAGTTGAATAATTTTCCGTTTGAAATCAATTGACCGCTGAATGGTTTCTCGGAACCAAACGCATTTACACTGCACTTTCCTCCTGAGAAAGCCACTCCGGCATTATCATAAGGATTGTAATTTTTTACAATATTCTCTAAAAAATCGTCCTTAAGCCAGTTTAAAACAGGTGCAAAGTCGGAAATATCTTTCATTGCAATTTCATCTTTTCCGAAGTATTTCCTTGTATCCTGAAAATATACGGTTTCATAAGGTGTAATATTTATGGAATTTTCCGCATTAAGTTCCGTCTGTTCTGTAGCATATATACTGTTTCTTCCGCCGGCACCACCTCCGACAAGCATCAATTTGAATTCGTTTATCTCATTCGGAACAACAAACGAGCAATCCGAAACATCATCATTAACTTCCTTTAATTCAGTTCCGTCCGAAGAATAATGAATGTATATACTGCTTAGTTTCCCATCAGGTTTTTTATAACATAAAAATCTGCCATGTGTTTTATTTACGTTTGCAAGATAAAAAGGGTTATTCTTTGCATTTTTTAAATTTGTTAATTTAACCGTAGCCAATATAAGCAATGCGCTAAAGGTTAAAATAACAACAATGATAATCATGACAGAACCTTTTTTTCTGTCGCATATTTTTTTTATCTTATCCGTTATTCCCATTCTATAATAATTGCTCCTCCGCCGCCCTTTGATGCATTGGCATGTTTAAAATAATTATCCTTCAAATTAATATTTATATCCTCAACCAGATTATTTAAAATTAAGCTGCCATTGTTGAATTGAGGTTTTGTATATTTTAAATTCAAAATATAAGGACATTTTACGACACTTGATGCACCGCCGCCACCCTTTCCGAACATTGACTTTATTTCACCAAGATTATATTTATCAATATCCTTAATATCGGATATCGCTTCAATATTTTCCGCATCTTTGCATATCATATCTTTATCACAGCTTGCGCCTCTGCTGCCTGTATATTTATTGTCGTATGTGTTATAAAAAAACATTGATAAATCAGGTACAATTTTGTTATTTTTAATTTCTTTCCACAAAATTTTATCCGACATTTCAGACTTTATTTCAGGTAAGTTTATTTGGTTATAATTATTAATTTCTTTACCTTTTTTCCCACCGTTAACCATTGCCTTCAGAACTCTTTCTTCGCCGGAATCGTCGGCAACCAATAATTTTGTTATACCTCCGTTAGCATTTTTGTCAGTAAAAGAGGCAATATCTTCGTTTTTAATTACAACTTTATCACCGGTTAAAAATAAATTATTTAAGACATTAACGGGTGCATCCTCTCCTTGTGTCCCAAAAGGCGCAAATGCAGGATTTTTATCAACTAATATCTTATAATTAGATATTTTGTCTTTACATTTATTGTCTTTGCATTCCGCAATAAGTTCCGAACATTTTGAAATACTGCATGATTTTACACCGTTTTTTAAATCATCAAACGCAAATGCATCCGGATATTTCAAAGAAATTAAATCAAATAGAGAAATGCTTTTTAAAGAATTTATAAATGCATTGTTCTGATAAACTTCATTATTTTTTATTTCATAGGGATAGAAATCCATAGCTTTAATGTCTTTGTATTTACATAATTCATAAATATCAGAATTTGAATACTGTGGCTCTCCGCCACCCCCGCCGCCTCCGATTAAGGTTACGGTATATTTCTTAATTCCGCTGTACATTTCTTTAGCAAATTCAATTTCGCAATTTTCAACTTTTTTAACCGGAGTTTCGGTAATGACATTATTGGGACTTATTGAAAAGGTTTTTTGCAATAAATTATTTTTATTATCTTTCCAACAAACAAACACTCCTTTGCTTTCGGGAATAATCATTTTTGCCTTTTTTGCCATTACGGTAAAAACCATGGTTAACAACACGGCAAGTATTGTTAAAGAAATTATAAATTCAATTATGCTTATAGCTTTAGTGTTTTTCATAAATTACCATCTTATTATAATTGCTCCGCCACCGCCTTGTCCTCCGTGACCGGCTATAAAATACGGTATTGAGATATTTTTTGAATGATTATGGAATGAAATGTTTTTATCACGACTTAAAGTGCCAAAATTATACATTATACCGCCGCCGTCACCACCGGCACCGATATAGAATTTAGCATCATCCCCTATACAGGATGTCCGTGTTGCGCTGCAATTTGAAATTTCAACAGGGAAATCAATTTCAGGCTTTAAGACAGATAATATTTCAGCCGGAATATTTCCTGATTTTTCACTGTTTATGACGCCGGACAGGTAGACTTTTGGCTTTTTAACAACAATCGGGTCGGCTTTATCAACCGAAGAAGAACCGCCCACACCCCCGTTTGCAACAATTTGTTCGGTATTATTATCTGTATTATAGAAGAATTTTGTGGCAGTGCCGTTACGTCCCTGACTGATATTTGAATTTTTATTATTTTTTAGTGTGTTTTCGGCAAGTGAAATCAAATCACTGTACGCAGTATCAAATTTTGATTTATCGAATTTATTTTCGGATTCGTTATATGATTCGTAAAACTCCTTTAATTTTGAAGCAGAATCAGGTTTAATTACATATATTGTATTTAATATATATTCTTTACTTAGATTAGAAGCATCATCGGTAATATAATTTGAGGAATTATATCTGGCAACGATATCATTTATCGCATCAACGACATTATAATAATTTGAATAAGAAGTGCCGTCACCGCCAACACCGCCAATTCCTATACATGCTTCATTAGAAATTGAAGACTCGATTGTCTTAAAATCACCATAAGGGCAAAGTCTTAGCTTTAATAAATAACGTGAAGTTTTTTTATCTTTTTCAAAAACATCTTTTAATAAAACGTTATTTTTTGAAACAATCTGACCGTTTTTTCCGTTAACCCCGACAGAAGTGTACAAATTAAAAGTATCATTATTTTTCAAGTAGCAGTTTACCTTATTTGATTTATCGCAGTTAACACTTATTGACGAAGCACCTCCGCCGCCGCCTCCGATAACTGTTATGTCAAATTTGTCTATATTGTCCGGTTTTATAAAAGTACATTCATCAAGCAAGTCTTCCCTTGATAATTTACCTTCATCACTTTCGTAGTCTGAATTGTATCTTGATATTTCATGTAATTTCCAGCTTTTCGTCTTATAATCATAAGCGCTGTAACAAACATAAGTTCCAAAAGAATCTTTAGGTTTTTTATCTGTATGAGACAAAAAGGGAGTTGTCAAAAAAACGATAACTGTGATAATAATCAAACTGACTACTATTTCAAGATAAGAAATGGCATGTAGTTTCTTTTTAGCAGGTATTATGTTTTCAGCTATTCCAATATTTTTCATTTTATAAAATATAAAACCCGTATATACTATAATAATTTTACATTAAAAATATCAAACGCACAAAAATAAATATTTTGTAATAATTCCATACAAAAACACATGGCAATCAAAAATAAAAAAAGGGGTTATGAATTTATAAAAATTGCATAACCCACTTGTATTGCCATCACCAGTTAGATTCTTGTATACTATATCAAACTTAGCGCAATTCCGGGCGCTTGGTTTGCTTGAGCCAACAGAGAAGTAGAAACCTGTTGAAGTATTTGTTGTTGAGTGAAGTTTGATGCTTCAGAAGCGATATCA
>CADBOJ010000046.1 GCA_902796305.1 uncultured bacterium
GAAAGAGGGATTCGAACCCTCGAGGCAGATTACTCCACCTAACACCTTAGCAGGGTGCCGCCTTCAGCCACTCGGCCATTTCTCCATTTATAGTTAATTCTACATGAAACATTGCAAATTATCAAGAACATAATAAAATAAATGCTATTATTACATTTATAGTACTAATATAATTCAGTGGCTGTAAGCTTTTTAGCGGTATGCAGGTATACAAAACTTGCAAAATAATCTTTTTTATGTTATAGTGCTTATGAACTTAGGGTTTGTTGCTTGTTTTAGCCGAAACAAGTTTTTTACCCGGTTAGTACAGTAAACGAGGATACATTTTATGACGAAAAAGCTAGTAAAAACTTTGTTAGTTGTATTAGCATTTGCTCTAATCGCTTCTAACAATGTGTATGCTTCCCAATCGCCGCAAGAAAACGCCAAAAAGCTTATTGTTCAAACAGCAAAAAGACTTGGTGTAGACCCTTATGTTGCTTTAAGTATTGCAAAAATCGAATCAAACTTTAATGCTGCGGTAAAAAGCCCCGGCGGTGCAATAGGACTTTACCAATTAACACCGTCAACCGCACAGAAACTGGGAGTAAATCCTTATATTGTTTCTGAAAATATTGAGGGCGGGTTGAAATATTATCAAATGTTGTATAAAAAATACGGTACGATGGAACTGGCACTTGCAGCATATAATGCAGGTCCGGGAAATGTTGCAAAATATAAAGGAATTCCTCCTTTTGCAACAACCAAAAATTTTATAAACAATATTAAAAAACAATGCAATACATTTAAAGCCGATAAAACAGCGCAGAGTTATATCTCAGATATGCTGTAAGAAGCGATACAACGATTTTAAAGCTGCCTGAAGGCAGCTTTTTTGATGAAAATAATTATGTAAAATTTTGTAATAATTAGGCTAAGTTAATTTTCTGTGTTATAAATATATTGAGCGATGGAGTTTTTTATGGCTGAAAACATTGCCGAAACAACAGAGAATAACTTTGATAATATTTCTAAAGTTGCGAAAGTGGAAGTTTTGCTTTCAGTTGAGCTGGGGAGCACAAAAATATCACTTCGTGACGCAATAGAATATGATACGGGTTCGATTATAACACTTGATAAATTGAACGATGAACCTGTAAATATTTTCGTTGACGATATACTTATCGCAAAAGGTCAAATTGTTGCCGTTGAAGATTCTTATGGAATTAAAGTTGTTGAAATAGTAGAAAACAGTACAGAAGAAAATTAGTAATATGCCAAAAATAGCTAGATATGAACAAAATATGAAGTATGCCGGTTTGTCTGAAGAAAATCAGGAAAAACTAATTAACACAAGTGTTATCGTGATGGGGGCAGGCGGTCTTGGTTCCGGTGTTATTATGAATCTTGCCGCTATGGGTGTCGGATTTATAAAAATAATTGATGACGGCATAGTTCAGGAAAAAGGTTTAAACAGACAATTAATTCATAAATGTAAAAATATAGGAAGAGCAAAAGTAATTTCTGCAAAAGATTGGATACAGGAATATAATCCTGATATTAAAGTTGAAATTCAAAAAATAAAACTTAATGAAATAAACTATTTTAATGCAATACAGGGATATGATATTATAGTTGATTGTTTTGATTCTTATGAAGCAAAATATATGCTGAATGAAATATCTGTACGCCATAAAATTCCGCTTATCCATGCGGGAATTCAAGCAACAAGAGGACAAATTACAACAATTTACCCTCCGAAAACCGGCTGTCTTGAATGTGTTATGCAAAAGCCCGCTTTGTTTAATGAGCAAAATTACGCATCTTTATCGCCTGTTTGTAATGTAATATCTTCTCTTCAGGCTATGGAAGTATTAAAACTTGCTACCGGAACGGGAGAGCCTCTATTAAACAGACTCTTAAGCTATGATGCTTTAACTTCGGAATTTAAAATTATTGATTTTTCAAAAAATCAATATTGTAACTGCTGTTCCGTTGAATATTAAAAAAACTTTTAAATAAAGCGACCATATATTATTTTAGGTAAATTTGCCTAAAATTAAGTTAAACTTTTTTCGGAAAATAATTACGGATTGTAGCAATAAAGTATTCAAATATGCTAAAATTTAAAAATGCATGAATGTTTAATTTGTAAGTCGAAAAATACCGTTTCCAATAAAACAAAAGTTTCCAAATTTTTATGTTCGAGAATGCTCGACGGCAAACAAAAAGATACTTATTTAATATATTGCAAAGATTGCGGATTTTCTTATTATGATTTTCGTCCGAGCGATGAAGAAATGAAGAAATTTTATCTCGGTTACAGGAATGAAGAATACCAAAAACAGCGTCAGGCTTCAGAGTGCTGGTATACTCCGCAAATAAACGAACTGATAGGAAAAAATACAACGGAAGCAAAAAACAGAGAAAAGAATTTAACCGAAATAATAAATAAATGTGTCGATTTGAATAAAATTACAAATGTTCTTGATTACGGCGGAGATATGGGTCAGCATATTCCGCATATATTTTCGGATAAGAAAAAGTATGTGTTTGATATATCCGAAGTTGAACCTGTTGAGGGTGTAACAGCCCTTAAGGATTTTAGCAAAATAAACGGATTTGATTTTATTATGTGCAGCGGACTTTTGGAGCATATATCAAACCCTGTGGAAATAACCGAGCGGATAATCAGTTTAATGAACAAAGGCGGATATTTATATGTGGAAATACCTTTTGATTCTCCGTTTTATACAAAAAAGACAGACTCTTTGCAATTTTTATTTAATAAATACTACAGTTTAAAGAATATCATTCAATATTATATTGAAACAAAAAAAGAAAATATTATAAAACCAATGCATGAACATATTAACTTTTTTACTTTGCAGGCTGTAAATAAATTATTGTCGGATTTGGGGTTAGAGATAGTGTATTCCGATATGAAAAAAATAGATTTTAAATGGTGCAAAGGAAAGACAATAAGTGTTCTGGCAAGAAAAAATATCTGACGTAAAAGCAATTTTTTTTAAGCAGATGTTTTTATATCATTATGAACGTAAGTGGTGTAAACAGCAATTTTACAAAATATAATTATAATATCGGATTAGCTAAAGAGAAAGGTAATTTACCGGTATATAATCAAACAACTGCCGGTGGTGTTTATCCTGTGTATTTAAAACCTCCCCACGGAATTAAACCATATTTTAAAATTGAAGAGTTTGTACTGCCTACGGGAGATAAGGTTTGCACATATAAATTAATTACGGGTCAAACAATTTCGATAGTTCAAAAAGACGGATGTCCTGTGATAAAAACAGCTTTCAAGGTTGGTTCAATGGATGAACCTGACGGTAAAGAAGGCATGAGTCATTTTATAGAGCATTCAATTTTCCACAGCAGTAAAAAATATGATGACGTTGATCAAGCAATTAAAAATATAGGCGGAACTTCCAATGCTTCCACAAGTTTCAATATCACCGATTACTATATAAAACTCGGAACTAACGACAAAAAGGTTATAAAACAGGCTCTTGATATTGAAGCTGATATGGTTTTTAATCCTAAATTTTCAAAACTTGATAAAGAAAGAAATATTGTAATAAAAGAATCAGAGCAATGCGAAACAAATGAAAAACGTGTAATTTTAAATCAGAGTATAAAGAATATTTTTTCAATAAACAAACCGAATATTGATGTAAACTGCGGAAATAAAAATTCAATTAATTCAATAACATATGACGATATGATAAATTATCATAAAGAATACTATATTCCAAAAAATGCCGCAACATCAATTGTTACGCCCTACAATCCGGATGAAATAATAGATATGGCAGCAAATTCTTTTATTCAAGCTTCAGAAAACATTGTAAATCATCCGATTAAAAGACAGACATATAATTACATAAACCAAATCGAAAGAAGAGATATTATTTCAAAAGAAAGCGATAAAAAAGATATAGCCTTTGATTTTTTATTTCCTATGGTAAATGACTCTGACAGAGCAAAAGCATTTGTTATGTATAAATGGATTGCAAAAGAGTCTGATTTTTCATTTTCGTTCAGGGAAATATACGGCAATAATAATATCCTTTCTTTTCAATATACGGGAAATGAGGAAGATGAATACAGTGCTTTTGAAAATTTAAAAGAGCAGTTTATAAAATTATCAGCAAAACAGCTTGATGAAGTTGAACTTGAAAAAATTAAAAAAGAAGTAATTAAAAAACTTGAGGATTATTATCAAAATGCCGACTCAATAACCGAAACACTTAATTATGATTATCTTGACAGCAGTTATAGTTATGAAAAAATAAAAAATGCGATAAACAATCTAAAACCTGAAGATATTCAGGATTTTGTTAAACATTTTGATTTAGCAAAATGTTCAATGTGTGTAGTTCACCCGAAAGGTACTACAAAAAAAGATTTAGAGGATAATATTGCAAAATATAAAAACTATATAACTCCTGTTATTATTCCTAAAACAGTTCAAAACATTGATATATCAAATGCTGTTAAGGAATATAATATTTCTCCTTACTATTCGGAAAGAGTTTTAAATGCAACACTACCCGACAATACAAATTTGACACTTTTAAATTCTAAAACAGATAAGTGCTCTGCTAAGTGGGTTATTTCAAATCCGGATTTAGCAAATTCCAATCCCGCATTAAAATATATCCTTAGTTCTATGCTTAACGGTTCAATTTTTGATATATTTGAAAACAAAAGTAAGTACGAAATGCTTATTTTGTCCGAATATAGTGAACCTTACCGAATAGAAATCTCCGCTGGTTTTAAAGCCAAAAATTTAGACTTTGCAATAAAAAAAATGAAAAAATGTTTTGATATTAAATTTACGGAAGAAGAATTTGAAAAAGCCAAAAAAGAAGCTCTGGATTCTATTAAAAATGACTCGGATGCAGAAACCGTAGCAAACAGATACTATGCGGATAAGCATGGCATAAACTGCAGTTATAATAAGGACAAATTGATAAAAGGACTTGAAAAACTGACATTTAACGATGTTAAATCCTACTATAATGCTTTAATCACGGGCGGAAATTCCATATTTGTTATCAAAGCTCCTTTTGATAAAAATAAAGGTATGATAAATCAAATTGCAAGCACGGTAAACATTCCGGGATTTAAGTTTAAGAAAAAAGACGGAATAAAAAGTATTTATAAAGCTAATCAGCCAAAAAAATGCTACATAAAAGAAAAAAATCAACCGTCATACAGAAATATGTATACATATAAAATAAGCGGAAACAAAACAGACGGTATTAAATGCAAAGTTTTGGGTGAAATATTATCTCAAAGGCTGTTTAATTCTCTAAGAGAAAAAATGGGGATGGCATATAGTGTTAATGCAAATGGAGACGAATATTACGACATCGGCTCAATATCTTTAAATGTTACAACATGTCTTAAAGATAGAAAAGATATTGAAAAAATATTCGCTGAATTTGATAAAGAAGTGCAAAGGCTTATTAAAGAACCTGTTAGTGAAAAAGAATTAAAAGAAGCAAAAAATAATATAAAGGTTCAAATCCTTGATTCTTCATCAAGCGAATCCGATTTTATTTATATGATTTCTAATTCATACAGGGAAAAACTCGGGCTTGGACAGATGGAGGGGCATGCTGAAATACTTGATGCAATTACAAAGGATGATATTATGCAAACAGCTTCCTATGTTTTTAAAGATAAACCCGACTATTTAATTGAAGCAGATAAAAAAACCATAGATGATAATATTGAATATTTTAAAAAGCTCGGTGAAATTGTAAATGCTTAATTACGGGTAAGTTACCCGAAAATTAAAATATTTCGGATAACCTTTAATTGTAAAATCATATGACCTTATTCATTGCAATTATTTGTACAATTTGTACATGGAAGTTTGTATATTGCTCCGTATTTTATTATTCTTTTCATTTTTTTCTTTTGCGAGCGTTCGTACTTTTTAAATTCCCGATATTGATTTTTGCATAAAATTTCCTTTAAATCATCTTTAAAATAAGCACTTCTTTCTTTTGCTTCACCTTTAATTTCTTTTAAGGTTTTTGCCTCATCCCTCCAACATCTGTTGTGGCATTCAATCATATCAAGCACTTTGTTTTTCTGATTTCTGTATTTATTACAAATACATTCCATATCTGATTTATATGAAGTGTAGAGATTATCTGCCATGGTTTCCTGTTTTTGGGAAAGACAAAGTTTTTCTTTTAATCTTCTGAATCTTTTATCAAAAAAACATTGATTGTATTCACAATACTCATCATCATCCGTCGGACAAAAATCACATTTTGATTTATTTTCTACTTTGAGGTTTTCTGATTTATTGCATTCGCAATTCGAATTTTCAATATTTTTTTTGCAATCTTGAGTACAAGTTGCAAAACTGACGGAAGTTATCATAAGAAATGCCAAAAAAGAAAATAAGAATTTTTTCATAGCCTATTAACCTTTCCAAAATTAATACAATAAAAATATCAGGCGGAAAAATAAAATATAATTACCCGATTGGCTAAATTTAAAATAAAAATAAAAAAATGTTTGACGTAAAAAAATGTTCTTGCTATATTAATAAGGCGGTTAGAAAACTGCAGTTTTTTATGAAATTTGCACTTATAGCTCCCTGGTTGAGTGAAAGCGAAATCAAAAAAAACTTAGAGCTTGCCTTGGTTGATAAGCAGGCATGACAGATTGAAAAATTGAATATAACCTGCGCTTGTAGCTCAGCAGGTAGAGCAATCCCCTTTTAAGGGAGAGGTCGCGCGTTCGAATCGCGCCAGGCGCAAAACTTTATAAAAGGACGGGAAGCCGTCCTTTTTATTTTATGTGAATTTTTCAGGACAGTAGTGTTGAAAGTACTATTTTTGCCATTTCCTTGTGTGTTCTTAAGGACAAATTATTCTTGGTCGGAAATTATACAGCCATGTTATAATTATCTTATCGTTACTGCGAATAGTTGTAAGGATTATGTAATGATTAAAAAAATAATATGTGTACTGTTATTTATTATATCTGCATTTATATTGTTTACAGCTATATCTGACTCAAACTGGTATATAAATAAAACAAATGTTTTAAAAAATAAAAAAGATACAATAACTTGCGCAAAAACAGAAAGTTTATACGATAAGAAAACTGTTGTGATTTACTATTCTAACGGTGGCAATACAAAAGCTGTTGCAAATGTGATAAAACAGCTTTTACAATGTGATATAGCAGAGATTAAATCTGATGAAGCATACAAACAAAAAAATATTTTGAAATTAAAAAATCTTGTTCAAGAACAAATACAATCAGGTTATATACCTAAAACCAATAAAACAGATATTTCAAATTATGAAGTTATATTTCTTGGTTCTCCTGTTTGGAAATCCCATGTATCATTACCGGTTAAGAGCTTTTTGATAAACAATAATTTTAATAATAAAACGATAATTCCTTTTTACACATTTGGCGGTAAGGCAAATAAAAAACAATTAGATAATGAAATAAAAGAATATTCTAAAAATGCAAATGTTATGAATTCATTTTTAACCGTATGGAACGGGCTGGCTTTTCTTGAATATCAGCTTGTTAAATGGTTAAATGAAGTTTATTTATAGAGAATTAAAATTTAAAAGACAGAATATTGCCTTATTTTTAATTTATTTTAAAAAATTACCCGCAATTTCTATTTATTTTTTTCATAATGCTTATTTGTCTTTCAAGCAAAGCGGAAATATATTGGCTGTCGTTATCACAAAAGTCGTTGTTATTATAGCCTTTATCGAAAAACAAGTTTATTTCTTTTTCTTGTTTTTCCGGTTTAAATGCCTTTGTTTCATGTTGCTTTTGAAAAGAATTATTGTTTAATTTATCCATTATTCAACCTCGTGAGCTATATATTATAATAAAGTATTTTTTTGTTTTAAAATTGCTATTTTTAGACAAATATCATTAAGCAATCCGTATCTGTTCCTATGATACTATTAAGAAATGTAAAAATTTTATTTTGTATTTTTTGGTTTAGGGCAATTTTTATTATTTTTCAGCATTGTACAATTAAAATAAAATCAAAAAAAAGGAGATACTTTAAATGAAAGTTAATAGCATATCTTCGCAGGGAATGGTTCCTTTTGCAGGTATAAACACAAAGAAACACAACGAATATTTGAAATTAAAAGAAAATGAACAAGATTCATTCGTTACATCAAGACCATCAATGCCAGTTGGCAAATTTGCAAGAACCATGGCTGGTGTTATGGCTTTAATGCAAGCATTATCACCTACAAACGCACTTGCAGCAAATAAACCGATTAAAGACTATGAAAATTTATCGGCAGGTGATATTAAAACAATCAAGTTTGATAATGAGTTCCAAAAAGCTCAAACACTTGATGCTCCGTCATTAACGTTTGATTTGACCGGAAACTGGATGCCTGTCAATATACATAATAACGGTAACTACCTTGCAACATTAACGGAAAACCCCAATGCACCTTATACATATAGAACGCTTCAAGATGTTATTTTTGATAACTATGATGTTGATATTGATGACAAAGAAACGATGTATCAGGCTGCATACGGTTTAGTAAAAGCAAATCCTGGTATGATGGCAAAAGTGCTCAGCGGTCAGGTTAATTTTACAAAAGGTGATGTTACAAATATTGATCCGGAATTAATTCTTGCAACTGATTTTGTTACTCCCGGTGAAGAAACGAAAATATTTGTTCCGGATATTACGGTTTTGAAACATACCGGAAACAATAATCGTTCTCGACTTGTAATGGCAGGTGCTATATATCCTGCAAATGCAAATAAAAACGGCACTCAAACAGTAACAATTTCGCAAAAGGATGTTAGCAAAGTTCTTTCAAAAGAAGGTATAATGCAGGTTGTTAATTCCCGTTTGAAAGATGTTTATAAAGTAAAATCAATGGATACATACGCAGGAGATGCTATCTGGCATGCTATTCAATTATATAAAGATAATAATGAAATATTCAAACATACAAATGAAAATGATGAAGCCAGCATTGCAAATATGTTGCATTGGAATATGACCCAAAACGGCAGCATTACCATAGTATGTCCTAAAGCTCCGGTTAGTGTAATTGTAAATGAAAAAGACGCAGCAAACTTCAATATGACTGATTTCTTAAATTCTAAGAAATCAAAAGATACTGTAATTGACTATGTTTCAGCAGATAGAACAGTTGCAAACATAAACGATTTAGAAGGGGATAATACAACATTCCTTGATGTTCTTGATTTATACAAATTTTCTGATGGATCTACTTTAAAAGAAGCTTATGAAAACAATCCGAAAATGTATGAAGGCTTTGTGCTTGCAGGAACCAGACAAATAATAGATAACAACAATGCGTTATTAAATATATACGGGGACAATAAAATTACCGCAAAAACATTAAATTCTTTAATTTCATTAAGCGGCATTGAAGATATTAATTTGCAGCCCCTTGCATATGAACATGTTAAATATAAAGCTCCGGCACCCACGAAAACTCCTTATATACCTCCATATGTTGAAGAAACTCCAACCCCGATACCATCACCAATACCGACAGATAGACCAACGGAACGTCCGACTGTACGTCCAACAGAAAGACCAACGGAACGTCCTACAGAAAGACCTACAGAACGTCCTACAGAAAGACCTACAGAACGTCCGACTGAACGTCCGACCGAAAGACCTACAGAAAGACCGACAGAACGTCCTACAGAAAGACCTACAGAAAGACCGACTGAACGTCCTACAGAAAGACCTACAGAACGTCCTACGGAAGCGCCCACCTGTCCTCCAACCCCGGCTGTAGAAGATAAGCCCCAGGTAACAAATGTGCCTGAACCTATTTATGTTGCAACGTTACCTCCGAGAATAACGCCTGCACCTGATCCTACAAATGCACCGGATCCTACAAGAATACCTGATCCGACAAATGCACCGGATCCTACAAGAATACCTGATCCTGCACCAACCCAGTATTGTCCTCCTTTGCCGGATCCCGGTCAGAAAATACCGAATGAAGATACGGAAATCTACTATAACGATGACGATACAGCAGGCAACGGATTTGTATCTACAGATAGTGGTAATGATTATAATAATGCCTTATATTTAGATAATCAAAATCAAGATGATTATTACTATGAAGAACCGGATGACCAAGGTGTTAATGATTAATTACTGATATAAAAATTAGGAGGTTGTCTAAAACCCCTAACTAGTAGAGTACGGTTTCAAAACAAACAGGAAGCTATCCCGCCTCCTGTTTGCTTTTTACACACTTTGGGTCTTTTGTCAAAAAAGCTCAAAATTCTGTTACGGAGTCGGTTCTATCTGCAAAATAGTGAATTTTGCCGATATCACTACGTCGAATTTTGGCATTTTGGACAGTTCCTTTTTAACCTTGTTTTTCACAGCATTTAAAAGCAAAAGCCTGTATATGTTTTGATGAAATGTTTATCCATTCGTATTCATGGCTATATCCGTCTTTTGGACAGCTTACAGTTGCATTTTTTAATGTAATTATTCCGTCATAGCATTCTCCGTTTTTAGCCTTATTACTATCATCGTGAAAACTGCATCTAAATAGTTCGCCTTCAATTTTAGCGTGGTTTAGCGAGCAAATCAGGGTATTTGATTTAGCATGTTTTGATAATTCCCAAATAGCATCATAAGTTTTACACATAAAAACCTCCTTGATTTATACAGTTAAAAAATAAATCAGGAAACAAAAAAATGTATTACTCTTCTTTTTATATTTAGTGTGCTATTTTGGTTAAGGAAAGATTTTTTGCAACGTTGATGTATTCATTAATTTCTGTTTCGTCGTTTAATTCGCTAACCGAAACCAGAATTTTTGAATTATCAAGTTTACAGCCTGCGAGAATATTTTTATCTTTCATAAATTCAAGAAATTTATCGCTAAAGCCGACATCCAGCGTGAATTCGTCAAAGAAATCTTTATTTAAAATGTCAAAACCCGCTTCTTCAAGTTTTTTTGCAAGACTATGAGCATTTTTATACGACTTTTCCGCAAGCTCAATAAATCCTGTTTTTCCAATGTATCTTAAATATAAATTAGCGCAAAAAGCAATAAGTGCTTGGTTTGAGCAAATATTTGAAGTAGCTTTTTCTCTTCTTATATGTTGCTCTCTTGCTTGAAGCGTTAAGCAGTATGCGGTTTTTCCGTTTTTATCCACGGTTTTTCCCGATATTCTTCCGGGGAGCTGTCTTTTGTATTCATCACGGCAGGCAATAAATCCTGCATATGCTCCGCCAAAATTTAAAGGTATACCCAGCTGTTGAATATCCCCTACCGTAATATCCGATTTTGGAGGTTCCATAAGTGCCAGAGAAAACAAATCAACTATTGATATAATAAGCTCTTTAGCAGTTTTTTCAGGCATAGCGGTAATTTCACCATACTTGTCCGGTGTTTGATATACTTTTGCGCATAAATCATCGCAATTGCATTCCTGACCTATGATAAGTTCAATATTGTTTGCCCAGAGATAAGTCTTTATTACTTCCAGATATTTGGGATTAATGTTTTCGCTAACAAATACCTTTCTTTTTTTGGTTATTCTTGAAGCCATTAAAATTGCTTCTGCGGTTGCACTTGCACCGTCATAAACCGATGCATTTGATACATCTTGATTGGTTAAAGTACACATTAAAGACTGAAATTCATACATGATTTCAAGTGTACCCTGAGAAATTTCTGCCTGATAAGGTGTATAACAGGATAAAAATTCAAACCTTGAAGCTACATCTTCTATAACCGCAGGAATATAGCGCCTTCTTGCACCCTGTCCCATAAAGCACATATAATCCGTTTTATTCAGGGATGCAATTTTCTTTAATTCTTTTTGCGCTTCTATTTCGTTGTTTCCACATCCCAAATCAAGTGATGTCATCTTTACGCTTTCGGGTATGGCATCATATAATTCTTCAACAGACTTCACACCGATTTTATCAAGCATTTTAAGTCTGTCACTGTTTTTTAAAGCTTCAAAATTATACATATAGACCTGCTGTTCTGTTATTGAACTTCTTCTTTATAATCGCTGTACTCCATCAACCCTTCCGAATCTTCTTTAAAGTTATCAGGTTCGATTTGAATAAGCCAATTCTGGAAAGCATCTTCATTGATAAGTTCGGGAGAATTAATCAATTCTTCATTTACAGCCGTTACTTTTCCGCTAACTGGCATATAAATTTCGCTTGCAGCTTTAACGGATTCAATTGTCGCAAAAACTTCATCTTTTGAAAAGCTGTTATCAACTTCCGGCAGTTCAATAAAAACGACATCGCCAAGCTGTTCAACCGCATAGTCGGTCAATCCGATTTTTGCAGTTTTTCCCTCTTCAAGTATCCATTCATGCGTTTTTGTGCATAATATTCCTTCAGGTATATTCATTTATATCTTATCTCCTATTTTTCATAATTCTTTTTTACAAACGGTTTTTTCACAATCTCTGCATTATACAATTTATTTCTTACCATAATTTGTATATTCATGCCAATAGTTTCTTTAGGATTGTTAAGTCTTGTTACTAAATCATTATTTAAACCGTCAAACTCTATCATGCAAAAGCCTATATTTTTGCCAAGAGTGCAGGATGGCGCACCGGATGTTACTACTCCTGCTTTATTACCATTTATATATACATCGTATCCTGCTCTTGCAATTTGTTTATCCTGCATTATAAACGGGTATAATTTTTTCCTTAACGGAATTTGTTTTAATTTTTGACCTAAAATCATATCTTTTCCGTTATAATCTTCTTTTTTATCAGCGGGAATAAAGAAGCCGAGAGAAGATTCAACGGGAGTTGTTTCTTCATTTAATTCATGACCGTATAAAGGCAAGCCCGCTTCAAGCCTCAGAGTATCTCTCGCCCCTAATCCTACGGGAACAACGGTTATTTCATTTTTTAATGACAAAATTCTATTCCATAATTCTATAATGTATTCATTTTTGGTTACCATTTCAAAACCGTCTTCTCCTGTATATCCTGTTCTTGTAAGTAATACAGGGATATTCCAGAGATTTGAGCTTATTATCGAAAAGAATTTCGGCTGATTGTTTAAATCAATTCCCGCTTTTTGAATTATATTTTTAGCATTCGGACCTTGAAGAGCCAGCATTGAAAAATCATCACTTTTATTAATAACTTCAACATTAAAATCTTTTGCGTTTTCTTTCATAAATGCTATATCTTCAGTTATTCTTGAAGCATTAATTACAATAAAATAATCGATTTCATCAATTATACCTTTAACGTTATAAATAATAAGGTCATCAATTAAACCGCCTTTATAATTTGGAAGCTGACAGTACACGGCTTTACCTGTTTCGAGTTTTGATATATCTTGCGGAACAATTTTTTGTAAATATTTAAGGCTGTCGCTTCCTTTAATATAAACTTCGCCCATATGAGAAACATCAAATAAGCCTGCTGAGGCTCTTGTTGTATTATGTTCTTTAATTATACTTTCATATTGAACAGGCATTATCCAACCGCCGAACGGAACCATCCTTGCGTTTAATTTAATATGTTCATCATATAAAGCGGTTTTCTTTTCTTCCAGTGTCAGCATAATTCCCCCTTATCTTACATAAATTCGTTTCAGACGCATTTTCAACCTGCATACAAGTTCATAATTAATTGTATCAAGTTTTTCTGCCCAGCTGTCGATATTATCTTCGCTGTTCTCTTCTCCTATAAGAGTAACTATATCCCCTATGGAGCAATCAACGTTGCTTACGTCAAACATTGTTTGATCCATTGTTATTCTGCCGATTTGTTGTATTGTTTTTCCGTTGAGGCTTGCTTTAATATTTCCCGAAAGCTTTCTTGCAAGACCGTCGGCATATCCGATTGGAATTGTTGCAACTTTAGTATCCTTGCTTGCTATATAAGTGTGACCGTAGCTTATCCCGTCACCTTTTTTAAGAGTATGAATATTTGTTATTCTTCCCTTTAAACCCATAACGGGAAGCATATCTTTAAAATTCATATTATCCTTGCTATAAGGAGTAATACCCCACATTGTAACCCCTAATCTAACCATATCATAGCAATATTCGGGGTATTCAAATATTCCGGGCGAATTAAGGCAATGAACTTTTATTTTTCTTTTTTTAAATTCTTCCAAATGACAATCAACAATATTTTTAAATTTAGTTATTTGACTTGAAAATAATTCTTTATTTTCAACATCCGCAAAATGGGTAAAAATTCCTTTTAAATCAATATAATCTGCCGATAATACTTTTTTTACAAATTCATCCGCATTATCATAAGTTAAACCGATACGATTCATTCCCGTATCAAGTTTAATATGTGCTTTTATTTTTTTGCCGAGTCTTTTATACAGTTGATAAGCTGTACTCAGGTGTTCTTCATTAAATATTGAAACTGCTATATCGTATTTTATTGCACTTTCAAATGCCCACAAAGGACTTGCGCCCAGAACAAGAACGGGATTTTTAATTTTGTTTTCCCTTAATTCAATACCCTCATCGATACTTGCAACACCGAATTCCTTAACTCCGCATGCAATAAGTGTCGGCGCACACATAATTGAACCGTGTCCGTACCCGTCCGCTTTTATTACCGCAAAAATATCGGGAGGATTGTTTTTATCGGGGCAATGCTCTAAGATGTATTCTTTTACTTTAAGAACATTATTTTCAAGATTTGATAAGTTAATCTCAACCCAGGCATCCCTGTTTTTATTAATTGAAGCACCTCTGTAATTTTGCATCATTCTTGCCTTTTATTTTGCTGTTCAAACAATTCAAGCGTATTTTCCATTAGCGAAGCTATTGTCATCGGACCGACACCGCCAGGAACAGGTGTTATATATCCTGCTATATCCTTTATTTTTTCAAAATCAACATCACCAACAAGTTCGCCCGTTAACTGTCTTGTTATTCCGACATCTATTACAACGGTTCCCTTTGTTATCATATCAGCCGTTATTAGTTTCGGATGTCCCGTTGCACTTATTATTATATCAGCATTTTTTGTTAATGATTTTAAATTTTTTGTTTTTGAATGAGCAAGAGTAACTGTTGCATCTTCAAGTGTTAAAAGAGCTGAAAGAGGCTTGCCTACGATATTTGAACGTCCTATTACAAGTACGGATTGTCCTGAAATTTTTATTTTATATGCTTTTAAAAGTTTAATAATACCTTTGGGTGTACAGCATACGGCATAAGGTTTCAGTCCGCAGTTTAATCTTCCGACATTTATCGGATGAAACCCGTCAACATCTTTTTTAGGGTCGATTAATTCTATTATCTGCTGTTGGTCAAGATGTTTATATAAAGGCAGTTGGACAAGAATTGCATTTACTTCGGGATTTTCGTTTAATTCATGAATAAGAGAAATAATTTTACCCTGTGTTACGGTTTTATCAAATCTGTATATGGATGATTTAAAGCCGAGAGAATTTGAAATTTTTTCTTTTGAATTAACATAAATTTTGCTTGCTTCATCATTGTTTGCAAGAATAACGGCAAGCCCCGGTTTTTTTTCATACTTTAAAGTACGTTCTTTTACTTTTTCAAGAACGGATTTGGCTACATTTTTACCGTTTATTAATTTCATTAATCACTCTCAATCTTTACTTTGCGGCAAATTCATCCTTGAATAGAAAACCTCAAGTACGTTTATAATATCATCCTTATTTTCAAATTTTTCAATACATCCTATTAAATCAAGCTCAAGCGCATTAATAATGCCCATAGCTTCGTTTATATGCTCTTTTTTAACTTTGTTTATAATTATTTCAAGTTTTCCTTCGCATGCGTATTTTTTAGACGAGTCGTAAATTTTTGATGCAAGAGAAATAGAAGAATTTGAGCTTTTTGAAACAATAATAGTTTCATCTATCGGAATTTCTATCAGTGAATTTAAGTATTTTAAATCATATTCGCAATCAAAAATCGCAAAGTCATATCTCTGCACAAGTTTTTTTAAGGCTTCACGCATAATTCTTGTAGAAGGACAGATGCAATCCTTTGGAGTTACAAGCCAGGATGCTATAACATCCGTGTATTCATCGGCTTCAAAAATAATATCTTCAAGCGCCCATTCTATAAATTCCTGTTTTGACATTCCTTCGGGAATACCGGTTTTATATTCATGTTTTCCGGATTTAATTCCGTAAATTGTATTTCTTGATTTAATTCCGAAACTTTCCGACAGTTCCAAAGTTAAATCATTATCAACAAGAAGAATGCTTGAAGTCGGAAATTTTTTTCTTATTAACTTATACAAAGCAGTTGCAATAGTAGTTTTTCCGCTTCCGGATTTACCGATTATTGCTATGGTTGACGTCATATAAAATCCTTATTATCCTCGCATCTTATAGAATTGTATTATAAACAAGAATTAAATTGAAGAAATATATGAATTGTTTAATAAAAAAGAGCCTGCTTTTTAAACAGACCCTTTTTTATTAAAACCATTTTTAAATATTAAATTCAATTCCTGCTATGTTATATATATCACGCTTGATAGCATCGGTATCACTATAGTCATTATTGCCTGTTTCTTTTTCTATACGCATTGCTCTATCGTTATTAAAGTCGGCAACAGCACATGCTTCATCAAGCCAGCTTAGAGGTCTGTCTATAGGAAGTACTTTTCTGCTTCGGTTATCTATAATTGCATAACCACCGAAATCTTGAGAAGAATAATCAATATCGTATCTGTAATTTGTTGCCTGTTTCAACGCAAGTTTTTTTACTGTATTAAGGTATTGTTTGTCGTTTACTCCCATTCTGCGGTTGTAACTGTTAACCGCATGAATTAATGCATTTGGTCTTATACGGCCGAAGCTTAATGAATTTGCGCTAATTTTAGGTATATTCATATTTTTTCCTTTCCTCGCTTTTAATCTTACAAAAACCGTGAAAAAAAATTTTTGACCTTTGTTTATTAATTTTATAAAAAAATAATACACTTGTCTTTTAGTATTAAAGATTTAGAAACTACACTAAATACATTTATTTGAATTATTGTATTTAATTTTTTACACGGATAAAATAATAATAACAGGGAGTAACTATGTATCATAATAAAGTTTTAACAATGATAATGGCGGGCGGACAGGGAAAAAGATTGTTTCCTTTAACAAAAGACAGGGCAAAACCTGCCGTTCCTTTTGGCGGAAGATACAGAATTATAGATTTTGTTTTGAATAATTTTGTAAATTCCGGTTTTCATCAGATAAAAGTATTAACTCAATATAAATCGGATTCTTTAAATAAGCATATATCAAGAGGATGGAATTTATGTTCTTCAATTGATCAGTATGTAGACCTTGTTCCCGCTCAAATGAGAACGGACGGCAACTGGTACAAAGGAACCGCAGATGCTGTTTATCAGAACATCAATCAGATAACCGATGAAAACTTCAGGCATGTTTGTGTTTTTGGCGGTGACCATATTTATAAAATGGATGTTCGTCAGATGCTAAATTACCATGTTGAAAAGGGTGCTGATTTAACAATATCGGCAATTCCTGTACCTATTGAGCTTGCGGGCGAATATGGTGTTATGGAAGTTGATGATAATTGGAGATTACAAAATTTCATTGAAAAACCAAAACATACTCCCCGCCATATTCCGGGTAATCCAGCTATGTGCCTTGTTTCAATGGGAAATTATATATTTGAACCCGAAAAGCTTGTGGAAGAACTTGAACTTGATGCCAAAGATGCTGATTCCGACCACGATTTCGGGAAAAATATAATCCCTAATATGTTGAAAAATAATTCTAAAATCTTTGTTTACGATTTTAATTCAAATGAGTTTCAGGGCATGCTTCAAGCGGAAAGAGGCTACTGGAGAGATGTTGGTAATGTAGACAGTTACTGGCAGGCAAATATGGATTTATTAGCTTATGCTCCCGAATTAAATTTGTATTCCGAAGATTGGCCTTTAAGAACTTATAATTATAATTTACCTCCCGCAAAATTTATCTGGGATGAAGATGAAAGAGTCGGCGTAGCGAAAAACTCTCTTGTTTCCGAAGGATGTATAATTTCGGGCGGTTCAATATCGGGCTGTGTATTATCACCCAAAGTTAGAATAAACAGCTATTCAAATGTTGTTGATTCTATATTAATGGAAAATGTTAATATAGGACGCCACAGCCAGATAAACAGAGCAATTATAGATAAAAATGTTGATATACCGCCGTATACGGAAATAGGCTACAATAAAGAAGAAGATTTAAAAAGAGGCTTCTATGTTTCTCAAGGCGGAATTACCGTAGTTCCAAAAGGTGCAATAGTAGACTAGATTGCCTTTCTTGACAGCATCATACCTGCACCGATATCAAAAATTTGGGATTGGTAGTCTTTTCTTGAAAAAAGTTCATTAACATAATCTTCCGTCTTTTCATAGTGCGAAAGAATGTTGTCTGCTAAAATAACCCCTTTATCGGAAAGCATTTTATCGACAAGTTTAAAGTATTCTATATATTCTTTTTTATTCGCATCAATAAAAACAAAATCGTATTTCTCGCGTTTTTTATTGTTTACTTCATTAAGCAAATCTTCTAATACAATAATCGCCGAGCCTATTTTTGCTTCGGCTTTTATATTTGAACAGAGGGTAAAATTTTTCCTTGCTATACTTTGTCTTTTTTCCCAAAATTCTATGGTTGTAAAACGCCCTTTGTTATTCATTTCTTCAAGGGCTTTTAAAATCCAAATACCGCTATATCCGTTAGATGTGCCTATTTCTAAAACATTCTTTGAATTATTTATTTTAATAAGCATATTTAAAAAATTAGCACAGTATCTGTCCAAATTCCAAAAATCTTCTCTGGTTTTTTCTAATTCGGATAAAATATTTTCCGTTTTGTTATCAAAATAAATCGAATTAATTTTTTTTATTTTTGTTTGTTCCATATTATAATCTTTGTTCTTTATCCAGAATTACAATGTCGGATACATCAACATAGGATTCTTGTTTTTTAACTATTTCCATGTTGTCAAGATTGTATAGAATGTAGCTTCCCGAGTTGTTTCCGGTGATTAAAATTTGTTTTTTGTTTGGAAGCAGATTTATTTTAGAATAAAAAATATTATCTTCGATTGTTTCCTTTGATAAAATCTTTTCCAACACCGTATCATACACATTTATACTGCCTGCTTTGGAGCAGATTATATAAAGCTTTGTATTATAAAGAACGGCATCCGTCGGCTTTGTATCGGTATCAATTGTTTTGTTTAATTTTGATAAAGTTTTATCAAAGACATATATCTGGTTTTGCGTTCTTGATATGGCATAAACATTTGCCTGATCGGATATTATTTTTGAAACATTCGGAACTGTTCCTAACGGTTGAACAACGTATTCTTGACCGCTTTCAATTACATTATACACTTTTGATTGAAAATCATCGTAAAAAGTTAAAATATTATCAATTGTGCTGTATGTAATTTTAGAAGGTCTTTGTTCCGTCTTTATAATTTTTTTAATATCCATTGAATCAAGACTTATAACATAAATTGCTCTTGCATTCTGGCTCGTAACATAAACGAGATTGTCTTTTTCGTTATAGCAGGCATCGCTCGGTTTATTATCTATCGGAATTGTTGCTATGATGTTTTCGTTTTTTAAATCAATAATATCAAGCTTTTTTTCGCTCCAGTACAAAACAATAGCTGCATCATTTTTATTTGAGGATATTATTTTAAGGGGCATGGATGCAAGTTTTAATTCATATATCGGGCTTCTTGATGAATAATTATAAGCTTCTAAAAATTTTGAATTTTTGGGATTAATAAATATTTTTTTATCTTTAAGTTCTTCAATACTTATAAATTCGTTTCTTTTTACAACAGGATTAAACGGGCTTTTAACTTTTTCTTTTTCCTCTTTTGTCAATGAAAGCGTAGCCTCGTCTTTAGACGGTATTAAAAGGTCGCCGAGAGTTAATTTAAGACTTTCAGGCATTTTTAGTCCGACGGGAGTCAGCATATCCTGAGGCATTAAACCGAGTCTTACTTTTATCGGAAGCTCATCCTGACGTGTCAGGGTATAATTTCCGCTTGAATCTTTGAATACTTTAAGCAGTGAATAACCGTTATTTAAAAGAACTACTTCAGGCAGGCTTGAAAGGGATTTATTATTCGGATAAGTATATTCTATTTGAATACTGTCTACCGTTGTATCTGACGGCGGATACAACGGGATATACATAATATCATTTTTTAATGTAATAACGCTGTCAAATCTTTGTTTTGCATCAGGCAATGATGCTTTAATAAAATTCCAAACATCGCTCGGAAGTTTTGAAGCTGATGCTTCGGTTTGAAACAATCCGAAAGCCAAAAATAAAACTATTACCGCCAGATACTTTTTAATATTCATATATCCCTATCCTTACTATTTGCCTAGAGCTGTTTTCATTTTATCAATTATTGAAGAATCACGATTTTTTGATAACATATAAAGTTCTTTATATAATTTTTCTTCCTTTTCCGATAATTTTTTAGGTACTGCAACTTTTATTGTAATATAATGATTGCCTTTTTGCGAGTTACTTCCAAGATAAGGCACACCAAATCCTTTTAAGGTTATTCTGTCCCCGTTTTGTACGCCTTGAGGGATTTTTGCAACCGTTTCGCCGTGTATTGTGTTTACGGTTATTTCATCACCAAGAACCGCTTGAGGAGTAGAAATTTCAAGCTCTGAAAATATATCAAACCCTTGTCTTACAAATTCTTTTGACTGTTTAACATGGATTACAACATATAAATCCCCTGTTCTTCCGCCGTTTCTTCCGGCATTACCCTCATTTGAAACACGCATTTTTGAGCCATGCTCAACTCCATGCGGAATTTTTATGGTTAATTTTTTTTCTTTTTCGATTGAACCCAAGCCTTTACATTGTTTGCAGAATGCTTCGGGATTTTTACCCGTTCCGTGGCAATTCGGGCAGGTTGTAACGGATGTAAAAGAACCCAGAATTGTTTGAGTGCTTTTTTGAACCCTGCCACGTCCTTTACAAACAGGACAGACTGTATCTTTTGCATTTTTTTCAAGTCCTGTTCCGCCGCAAGTTTCACATTCTTCAAGATGCCTTATTTTTATTTCTTTTTCAATTCCAAAACAAGCTTCCATAAAGCTTATTTCTATATCCATTCTAAGGTCGTCGCCACGCTCGGGTGCATTCGGGTTTGATGAATACCCCCCGCCAAATCCGCTAAATCCGCCGAAAAATGATGAAAATATTTCGGATAAATCAAGGTCATCCATTGAAAACGAGTTAGGATTAAATCCTGCGTTTGACAGCCCCTCTTCGCCATATTGGTCATATATTTGGCGTTTGTTGTCGTCGGATAAAGTTTCATAAGCTTTTCCGATTTCTTTAAATTTTTCGGCAGCATCAGGTGCTTTGTTTACATCGGGATGATATTGTCTTGCTTTTTGTCTGAATGCTTTTTTTAATTCATCCTTTGTTGCATTTTTGCTAACGCCCAGTATTTCGTAATAGTCCATTGTTTTATTCATTTTCCTTAACTTTAGCTACACCTACCATTGCAGGTCTTAAAACTTTATCAAATAACCTGTATCCTTTTTGAAACACATTTGCAACTTGATTTGGCTCGTACTCATCTGTTTCGATTTGTGTAACAGCTTCATGTTCCGCCGGATTAAATTCTTTTCCGAGTGCATCAATTTCTTCTACACCGACTTTTTTAAAAACTTCCATCATTTGTTTATAGACTACTTCATATCCGTCTTTAATCGTTTTAGCATCTTCAATATTTTCAAGGGATTTTTTTGCTCTATCAAAAGTATCAGTAAGTGAAATAAATTTTCCGAGAACTTCGCTTGCCCCGTATTTTAGCAGGTCTTGCTTTTCTTGAGCCGTTCTTTTTCTGAAATTATCAAAATCCGCCGCAAGTCTTATATATTTATTGTTTAATTCTTCATATTTCTTTTCGCTCTCATCTTGAGTTTCAATTTTTTCCTCAGCAGTTTCATTTAATACTTCTTCGGATTTATCAGCTTCTTCTTTTTCTTGTTCTTTTTCCGTCGAGGTTTTGGTTTCTTTTACTTCATTTTCTTCTTTAAAAGGATTTTTCTTATCCATTGGTTTTTTATCCTCCTTTTTATCTATTTATATTATAGAATATGAATACTTAATGTCGAGTGCATTAAAGATTGCAAAAAATAATTGAATTTTAATATTAGGAAAAATCAATTAAAGGTAATCATCCGGTATAAAAATTATTATTTGAATGCTCTTTTGCCGAGAGCAATAATAAATATATCTTTTCCTATAGTATATTGTTTAAGATTATTTGCACCGTATATTATATAACCGCAGGCATTGTTAACTTTTTGCACGGAATAATTTTTTATAACGCCATATTCTTTAACATCATTAATTGTTTCTTCGCAGTCAATATCGAGATAAAATCCCGCACGAATATTTCCTGCAAATGATGCGCATGAAGCGTTTTCAAAATATTCATTCAATCTTGAATTCGGTGTTTTTGTGTCGCAGTCGATTTTTTCACCGCTCAAATATTTAAGAAAAGCGTCCCTTAAATCTTCACCGTTAATATTACCGTCATTATTTATATCTTCAAGATTTCTTATGTCTATATTTTTAGTGTTTTTCAAAAGTACGCTTTGAAAAGTGCCGTTTAATGAACTGTAAAATATTTTTGTTAACGAAGCATAGTTTTTTTCTTTTCTTGTATCAAAATTTAATGTTGCACAAAAAGTTACCACTACAATAATTACGACAATCACCAGAGAAGCCAGCGATTCTGCAACCGTAAATGCCGATTTTTTTATTTTTGCCGATTTCATAATTTAATATTACATTATTTTTCGGATAAATTACATAAATAAATTGCTTAGTCATATATATGATGTAGATTTGTATTCCTGTCTTGAATATAGTATAATCTTTTTACAGGCGGAATTTATAAGGAGCAAATAAAAAGTGTTTTTACACGGAAAAATAAAAGCTTTTACTATGGCGGAAGCTATTTTAACTATGGTTATACTCGGTGTTATAGCTTCAATTATGATTGCAAATTTAAAACCTGTTCAATACAGAAATCAGGGTTTTACGGTAATTACAAAGAAAATATATTCCGAACTTGATGAAGTATTGAATACAATTCAGGTAACATGTGCTTCCGGAATGTCACTAGATGCCGTATATGACAGTTGTGAAGCTAAAGACGGTACCGCAACTCATGTTTTCGGTGCCAATACAAGCGATGCTGACTTATTAAAAAGCTATATAAGAGATATAGGGGATTGTGATACCGCAATGCCTGACGGTTATGTTACCAAATTCAAGCTTAAAAACGGCGCTTGCATTGCTCTAAAATCGGCTACCATTTGGATTGACGTTAATGATAAAGAAGGTCCTAATTCGGATGATGTAAAACTGGACAGATATGTGTTATCTGTCGGAGCTGACGGAATAACGACAAAACCTGCGGATATATCAAGATAGAATTTATATAAAGGATAAGATATGAAAAAAGCATTTACATTGGCAGAAGCCATACTCACAATGACAATACTCGGCGTTATTGCAGCAACCATGGTTACAACCTTGAAACCTCAGCAATACAAGGCTCAAGCGTTTAGAACCTTAAAACAAAAAGCATATATTAGTGTTGATCAGGTAACCCAAAGTGTTATGACCGATTGTACAACAGCTTCGTCACTTGCATATATCCATGCTGGATGTGACAGAACCGCTGCAACACATGCATTCGGAACAAGTGAAAATATTATCTATAATCAGTTTTTAAGAGGTACAACGGGGGCGGTTGATGTTGCTAACGGTACTTGTTTGGCTAAATCAGGTTACAGTACCTTAAGAATGAGAAATGGTATTTGTTTATACTTTAAATCTACCGAAATATTCGTCGATACTAACGGAAACGAAGGACCTAATGATTCTACGGAGCAATTTACTATATCTATTACTCCGGGTGAAGGCGTTGCGAGCGATATGCCGTAAAAATATAAAGGAAGAAACACTATGAAAAAAGCGTTTTCATTGATTGAAGCAATGTTAACCATGCTTATAGTAGGCGTTATAGCGGCTGTAACTTTTACCGTAATCAGACCCGACAGATATAAAGCTCAAGCTATGCTTGCTCTAAGACAAAAAGCATATGCATCAATAGATGAAGCTACGAGAGCCGTTATGCTTCAATGTACAAAAAATATGAATCTCGGGAAAATATTTAATAATTGTGATAAAACCGCAAGTACTCATACTTTCGGAACAGGCGAAAATGCGATATATGCATTATATATGCGTGGTACAACAGGTGCTGCTAATACCAACAACGGAACATGCTATAAAATATCAGATAAAACGAGTTTACGGCTTAAAAACGGTATGTGCTTGTATTTTGGTGCTTATTCAATATTTGTAGATGTTAACGGCAATACAGGACCTAATACTGCAAATATGGATACTTTTACAATAACATTAGACGCAAGAGGAGTATCTTCGGATGTACCTCAATAGGGAAATAGTATGAAAAAAGGATTTAGTTTATCGGAAACAGTACTTGTAATGGTAATAGCGGGAGTTATCGCTATACTGTATGCTGCCGGAATTAAATTATATAATCCTACGCAAAAAGGTTTCGATGTTAAATCAAAGAAAATCCTCGAAAATATTGATCAAACAATAACTTTAATACTTGCAAACCACGCTCCTAATTTTACTTTGACATACTTAAATGATTCCCAAGGCAGTTTTTCCGTTAACGATGAGGGGGCAACAACAAGACTTGCGGGATTATTTAAAGAAAATCTTCACATAGTCGATATGGAAATTGAACCTAAATATAATTCCTATTATTCAAGTCCGATAAAAGATTATAACGGTTCATCAACGGGAGTTGTATTAAATAGTGCTTATGATAACTTTATGATGTCAACAAACGGTGTTATATACGGATTTAGGCTGTATTCAACATGTAATTCCGAAGAAAACCTTGCTAATCCTCCGCTTGTTCGTGGAAAATATAAAGTATATAATATTTGCGGTTCGGTATTTTATGATGTAAATGCATACAAAGGTCCGAATAAACTGGGTTCTGACCAATACATCATCCCGATAGATACTAACGGTACGGAATATAAAAAATCATGACAGGAAAAATTAATTTAAAATCAGCGTTTACTCTAATAGAAGCTATGACGGCAATGATTATTGTCGGCGCAATTGCAATATCCTGTGTTGTTGTTTTAAAACCGGGTGATATAAAAAAGGATGCATTTAAAAAAGCGGGGCTGGACTCGCTTATTCGTATTAATCTTGCAACCAAGGCAATTGTTTCATGTGATTCCGAAAAGCGTAACATGACCGTATTAAAAAATACGTCGGGTACGGCTTTTGCTCTTGCAAGCGACGGGAACAGACATCTTTATTTATCTCAGCTTTATGCAAAACACCTTGGAAGCGGAGCCGGTGCTACGATTACTACCGCATATACAGGTACAGCACTAAAAAATGAATCCGGAACAGCAATAGGCAGCTTAAAGGTTTCGAGTTTTAATAACGGAATTTATATAAGAAACGGCACCTATATGGCATTTAAGTTAAACAGTAATTGTACAACAACCGAAACAAATACGGTATATAATCCGTCAACAACATCGCATTCCGTTACAAACAGCTGTGGTTTGATATTCTATGATATTAACGGACCAAGCGGTCCTAATATAGTTGGCGTTGATATGTACACCGTGTCAATAGGTAAGTTTGGCTTAAAATAATTTATTCGGCAAGTTTTTTATCTATTGCTTCAATAACTTTAGGAACTGTCGCTTCATTTATAATATCATTATCAACTTTAACATATGGTGCTTTTGATTTTTCCCAGTGAATAGAACAAAGTCCAAGACAGTTGCAGTTTTCCAACTTTACTTTATTTCCGTACTTTTTCGGTACAATCTCGTTTAGTTCTTGAATAATTTTACCTTCTGCAACAAAACATGATGTTCCGTGGCAGACCTCAACTTTAACTTCTTTATTCTTCATTTCAATACCTCACAACAAATTTAACAGGGCTTTAAAAATTAAAGCCCTGTATTAAATTCTATACAATTCCATTATAAGCATCGATGTATATTTGCTTAATATCGCTCATTAAAGGATAAACAGGATTTGCACCCGTGCATTGGTCATCATATGCCAATTCCGTTAATTCATCGAGATTGTTCATGAATGTCTTTTTATCTATTCCGAATTCTTTTATTGATTTTGGAAGCTTAATGGCAGTCATGAGTTCATCAATTTTATCTATTAATATTTTTACTTTTTCATCATCATTTTTTCCGCCAAAGCCCATTTCATCAACAATTTGACCGTATTTTGCTTTTGCGTTCGGATATTTATATTGCGGGAACGTTGCCTGTTTTTTCGGTGCATCATCGGCATTGTATTTAATTATTTGTCTGATTAATAATGCATTTGCAACTCCGTGCGGTACATGATACATTGCCCCGAGTTTATGAGCCATCGAGTGGCATAAGCCGAGGAATGCATTTGCAAAAGACATACCTGCAATAGTTGCGGCGTAATGCATTTTTTCCCTTGCAATCGGGTCATTAGCGCCGTCCTTGTAACTTCTTTCCAGATATCTGAATATTAATTTAACCGCTTCAAGAGCGTTTGAATTTGTAAAGTTTGTTGCCATACAGGATACATAAGCTTCAACAGCATGAACCAGTGCATCAATTCCGCTTGCTGCCGTCAAACCTTTCGGCATTCCGTCTACAAAATTCGGGTCGATTATTGCCATATTAGGAGTTAAGGCGTAGTCTGCTATTGCATATTTAACATTTTTGGTTTCATCCGTAATAATTGCAAACGGTGTAACCTCACTTCCCGTTCCTGATGTTGTCGGAATACATACCATAGTTGCTTTTTTACCTAAATCAGGTATCTGACAAATTCTTTTTCTGATATCCATAAATCTCATTGAGATATCTTCAAAATTAACATTAGGCTGTTCATATTTCAGCCACATAATCTTAGCGGCATCCATAGGAGAGCCTCCGCCAAGAGCGATTATAATATCGGGTTCATACGGTTTTAATACCGCCATAGCCTGATTTATAGTAGCTAATGTCGGATCTGGTTTAACGTCAAAGAATATCTGATATTCAATACCTATTTCATGAAGAACTTTTGTTACTTTATCAACGGCGCCGGAATTAAATAGATAGGTATCGGTTACGATAAACGCACGTTTTTTACCTTTTAAGACTTTAAGTGCAAGATCGAGAGCTCCTCTTTTGAAATACACTTTCGGAGGAACCTTAAACCATAACATATTTTCTCTCCTTTCCGCAACCGTTTTATAGTTAAGTAAATGTTCTACACCAATATTTCCAGATACGGCATTTCCGCCCCATGAACCGCATCCTAAGGATAACGACGGTTCAAGCTTGAAATTATATAAATCTCCGATACCGCCTTGAGAAGATGGGGTGTTAATTAATATTCTGCAAGAAGGCATTAATTTTGCATATTTATTAATTCTGTCAGAACTTCTGTCATCCGTATAAAGACAGGATGTATGTCCTGCTCCTCCACGAGATACAAGTTCATAAGCCATTTTAGATGCTTCTTCAAAGTCTTTAGCTTTATACATTGTCAAAATCGGCGATAATTTTTCTCTTGAAAACGGGTCATTCCAATCGACTTTTTTTCTTTCACAAAGAAGAACCTTTGCATTTTCAGGAGTCTTAAATCCCGAAAGCTTTGCTATTGTATGAGCTGATTGACCTACGATGCTGGGATGAGCGGTGCCTCGTTTCGGGTCAATAAAAGGCAATTTAATCATCTTTTCCTGTTCTTTTTCAGATACAAGATAAGCACCTCTGTATATAAATTCTTTTTTAACTTTTTCATAAATATCTTTTACAACAATAACGGATTGTTCCGAAGCACAAATCATACCGTTGTCAAAAGTTTTTGACATTAAAATTGAAGATACTGCAAGCTTAATATCCGCTGTTTCATCAATTACGGCTGAAACATTACCGGGACCAACACCTAATGCAGGATTTCCCGATGAATAAGCAGCTTTAACCATTCCCGGACCGCCCGTTGCGATAATACAATCTATTTCAGGGTGAGTCATTAACATATTGGATAATTCTATGGAAGGAACATCAATCCAGCCGATAATATTTTCCGGAGCACCGGCTTTAACTGCTGCATCCAATACAATTTTTGCCGCTTCAATTGTTGATTTTGTGGCTCTCGGGTGAGGTGAAAAAATTATGGCATTTCTTGTTTTTAGAGCAATTAAAGATTTGAAAATAGCGGTTGAAGTAGGATTTGTTGTAGGAATTATTCCCGCTAAAATTCCCAGAGGCTCTGCTACGATTTTTATTCCGTTTTCTTTATCTTCTTTTATAATTCCGCAGGTTTTTGCATCTTTATGTTTATTATAAATATATTCTGATGCAAAATGATTTTTTATAATTTTATCTTCAAAAACACCCATTCCTGTTTCTTCAACAGCCATTTTTGCAAGAGGAATTCTTGCTTTATTTGCAGCAGCCGCTGCCGCTTGAAATATTTTATCAACAGCCTCCTGAGAATATGTTTCGTATATTCTTTGAGCTTTTTTTACTTTTCCGATAAGTGCTTCCAGTTGTTCTAAGGTTTCGACTCTGGATGAATTATTGTTTTTCGATTTTACTGTTGTTTTTCCTCTTGCCATATATTTTCTCCATATATTATGCCAATTTCTAATTATATATTATAGAAACAGTGCGCTTGTGTCAAACTCTCTATTTACCGATTACAGTATATTTTTATTTTTTAGTTTTCTTGCAAGTTCTAATTTTCTTTGCATTATATTTGTAATCAGTGTTTTAACTTCGTCATCCATTTCTTTTTGTAGTATTGTAAGATTTTCGTCCATTTTTTTTGCACTGTCCGTCGTGCAGTCGTTAATGTCGAATTTTTTTTGTTCTTCGTCACGTTTTTTTTCATATTTTTCAATAACGGAAATAACCGCCGAAACTTCTTCATCCGTCATATAAAGAACATTTTTAAGCTGTTTTTTTAAATTCTCTCTTACCTGCTGCCTTTGTCTTAAGAGGTCTTTAGCACCTGTTTCGTCTTTATCGAAAATATTTATAATTTTACTAAACAAATCCATATGAACTTTTTCCTGTTTTTTGGTCATCAATTTTGAAACTGCATACGTTTTTTGTGCCGTATTTGTCTACATACAAAAATAATAATTCCCTTGTAATAAACCTGAATGTAACCCAGTTGTCGTATGCTTTATAGCATCTGTTTATACAAGTCTTAATTATATCATCCAATTCTTCTTTTGTCATTCCTGAAGCGGTATAAACATATGTCGGAGAAAACTCGTCCTCAGGATATGTTTCTCCTACTACGCCGTATTTTTCCGGAGCTTCTCTTAATTTTGTGTGGCGTCCCATTGTGAATGTACTTCTTCCGTAAACATGGATTATGTCTGTGTTGTTACATATCAAATTTATTGTTTGCATAGCGTCTTCTTTGGTTTCGGCAGGGAAACCGAAGAAAATAAATGCAAAATTAAATATTCCGGTGTCGCTTGCATCTCTCAATACATCCATTCTTTTATCAAAATCAACACCTTTGTTTATTAAATCCATAATTTTTCTTGAGCCTGATTCTAAGCCCCAGAGAACCATTCTAAGCCCTGCCTTATATGCAATTTCAAAAACATCTTTTGTGAATTCGCTTTCAAGCCTTGCATCGCAGAAAAATTTAATATTGAGGTTTTCCTCAATAAATCTTTCTGACATTTCCTGCATATATTTGGGACTTATAGCTTCATCTATAAATTCAAATTTGGTTATATTGTATTGTTCTTTAAAATATTTAATTTCTTCAATGAGTTTATCTATATCTTTTACGTTATAGTGCATACCAAAGTCATGGTCGCAAAAACTGCATTTTCTCCAGTAACACCCCCGTGATGTTTGAAACGGGAATATAATTTCCGGAACAAAGTATTTGTTAAGCTTAAAGCCTTTTAAACTCGGGATTTTAAGGTCGTTTAATTTCATAGGCTCCGTTATTTTGTTTAAAACAACTTTTCCGTCTTTTAAATACATTAAATTTGATACTTCTTCAATCGGGATTTCGCCGTTAATATATTTTGCAAGTTCTTGAACAGGTTTTTCTCCTTCTTCGACAATTAACGAATTACAGAATAAATCAAAAAATTCCGGTCTTTTTTTAAGAGAATCGGCTACTCTTCCGAAGAAATTACCCCCGATTGTTATATGGGCTTTTGTTTTAAGCTTTAACATATAAGCCAATGTTAAACCGCCCAGTATCTGGCTTGAAGAATTAATTGATATACCGATATAGTCAGCATTTTGTTCCAGTATTTCAGGTATTTTTTTATTGTAAAATTCAAGATAAGGATTTGTGCTGTCGTCGAAAACATAGTGTTTTATGCTTTCAAAATTTAATTTCATACTCTGATTGAAAAAACCGCCGTATGATATTTTAGTGGGATAATATGGCGCCGATATAATCTGCATTGCCATTTCTATAATTTCAAGTGCGTTTAAAAATACTTTCGGATTATAATAATGACGTTTCGAACGGCAAATAGAAACAGCACCGTCTATAAGCAGGGGAATTGATTTTAGAGTTTTTAAACTGTTATTTGCAAGTAAGTCCCTTATCATAATATGTTTTAAAAACAGA
>CADBOJ010000047.1 GCA_902796305.1 uncultured bacterium
AATTTTCATGTTTTGTATAGAGGATACAAAAACTCGATGTACCAAAATGGAGAGTAGAATGAATAACGATATAACTTCGGATTATAAATACGTTAGTGCTAAAAAACAGCCTGCTAAGGCTGTACATAAGCCTGCAGCAACAAAGGAAGAAACAATTCCTGCAGAAATTAAAACAGAAGATATTAAAGATTCTATGACTCTTCTTGGCAACATGGGGTATGCAAAAGTAAACATGGACAGAACACATCTTAGCAATAATACCGCAAAAGCAATTGATGAATTTTTGAAAAATCAGGATATAGCTGAAATGCATACCGAATTTTGCGACAGTCTTGTTGAAAAAGGATATAGTTTGGAAGATGCTGTTATAACAACCGATAAGGTATTTACATTATTATCACAAAATATATACGAATAGAGGTTGGGTAGAATGGAAACTCTGACAAAGAAAAATGTAAAGATTTTAAATCACCCCGTAATAAGTCATAATTTATCAATAATAAGAGATAAAAATTCAAATTGCGAACTGTTTAAAAATGCCCTGAGAAGAATTACATATCCTCTTGTATTTGAAGCAACTTCAAACATGCCTTTAAAAACAATTGAAGTTGAAACTCCGATTGAAAAAACAGAATCAAAAGTTTTTGATGACTCCTGCCAGCTTATTGTAGCTCCAATTTTAAGAGCAGGTATGATTTTTTGCGAAGTTGTTCAGGATATTTTACCTTTTGCAAATGTGCATCATATCGGAATGTACAGGGATGAAAAAACACTTGAACCCGTATGGTATTACAACAAAAGAAAAGCAATAAAACAGGATAAAAATAAAGTTTTTGTAATAATTTTAGACCCGATGCTTGCAACCGGAAACAGTGCCGTTGACGCCATTAAAAACTTTATTGAAGAAAAAGGAATTAAAGAAGAAAATATCGTATTTATGAGCCTTATTTCCTCTCCGGAGGGTATAAAAAAAGTAACTGATATGTTCCCCGAAGTTAAAATAGTAACAGCTTCCCTTGACAGACAGCTTAATTCCAAAGGTTATATTATGCCGGGGCTTGGAGATGCAGGAGATAGAATTTATAATACCGTTGAATAAATAAACTAATTATCATAGTAATAAAAAACAAGGAAGCTATTTAGCTTCCTTGTTTTTTATTTATAAACTAACACTACATTGAAACTCTATCTTTAATTTCTTCCATCTTATGGTCTGCAAGGCGTGAATCACCTTTAACACGGGAATAAGCAAGATATCCGTTCATTCTGTCGATTTTGGTTAAATTCTTAGAACCGCATTTAGGGCAAACATCCATATTTAATTCCTGATGTCCGCAATCATCACAATATGCAAGAGAAAGATTTACACCCTCATAAAATCCCATTTTCATCGCACGTCTTATTAGTGTTTCGACAGCTCCCGTGTTGTATGAAACAGGATATTTTACATATTGTATTTTTCCGCCGTTCATTAATTCCCAAAATCTGCCTTCAAGGTCTTGTTTTTCTATCGGACTGATTTGTTCGGATACATGACAGTGGAAAGAGTTTGATACATAAGGTTTATCCGAAACATTTCCTATGATACCGTATTTTTTTCTGAATTGTTTAACCTGTAAACCGCACAAGTTTTCAGCAGGTGTTCCGTATAGAGCATAAAGGTTGCCGTCTTCTTTTTTAAATTCTGCAACTTTTTTGTTTATGTATCTCATAACTTCAAGGGCAAACTCGCCGTCTTCAACAAGGGATTTTCCGTTATAAATTTCTTGAAGTTCGTTTAGTGCGGTAATTCCAAATGAAGCAGTTGCGGCTTTTAATAAAGGTTTGATTTTTTCATTGTGTTTTAAGTGACCGCCAAGAAATCCGCCTTCGCAATAAGCAAGAGGATTAACCGAAGCCCTCATTTCACCTAAGTATTCATAAGTACGTTTATGAATTTTTCTGATTAATTCCATATAATAATCAAGAACTTCATAGAAGTCTTTGCTTTCCTGACGGGCTTTTGCATATATCATCGGAAGATGCAGGCTTATTGCACCGATATTAAAACGTCCGACAAATACAGGTTTATCATCCTCATCAGCAGGCTCCATGCCTCCTCTTTCAAACCAGGGAGATAAAAATGCACGACAACCCATCGGAGATATTACTCTGCCGTATTTTTTATACATATCGGCAATATAACCTTCACCGGTTAAACTTAACCAATCGGGATACATTGTCTTTTTAGAACATTCAACACCCGCATGGAACAAGTTTTCAAGAGGTTTGCCTTCGCCATGAAGATTTTCGTCATATAAGAATACGATTTTCGGGAATAATACCGGTTTCTTGCATTCTTTTTTACCCTGTCCGCCCTGACGGGTTTTTAAACAAGCCAGAGTTGACATCACTTCAAATTCACCTGTTCCAAGACCCGTTGTGATTGTAATAAACGGATAGTCACCACGGGAAGAGGCTACGGTATTAAATTTATATTCCCAGCCCTGAAAACCTTGTTCAAAATCATTTTGAACATCTTTCATTGCTTCTTCTCTTGCACGTTCAAAAGATAATCCCATGCAAATATATCTGTCGTATTGTCTTTGATAAGTTTTTTCAGCATAAGGAGCTAAAATTTTATCTACTTCAGGAACAGTAAAACCGCCGTATTGCTGGCTTGCTGCCGCCATAACAATATCACCTATAACGTCAAATGCTACATCAAGGCTTTTCGGCTCGTTATACCAGATATTACCCATTTCAAATCCGCCTTTAAGAACATTTGCAACGTCAAAAAGACAGCAGTTCATGGTATCACGTCTTGCAGACATATCGTGGATGTAAATATATCCTTCTTTAATTGCCTGTAAATCTTCTACTGTTAAGAAGAATTTTTTATAAAGTTCTTTGTTTAATTCGTTAAATATCAATGAACGCTTTGTTGAAACCAGAGTAGAATCGGCATTAGCGTTTTCTTTATCACCGATATACATAATTCTTTGCGATTCTTGATAAACTTTATCAAGCATATGAACAAAGTCGGTTTTGTAGTTCCTGTAGTTTCTGTAACTTTCGGCTACTTTAGGGCTGAGTGCCTGAAGAGCGCTTTCAACAATGTTGTGCATTTGAGCTATTTCAACACTGTCAGAGTCCATATCAAGAACACTTTTATTTACATATGTACAAATATCTTTAATTTCTTTATCGGAAAAAGTAACAAGCATTCTTGTAGCTGATTTTTTAATAGCCTGAACTACTTTTTCAACATTATATTTTTCTTTTGTACCGTCTTTTTTGATTATTGTGATGTTATTTAAATTTCTTCTGGTAAAATTTACAATATTGGACGGATTTTCCGTATGCTTAATTGCATCAGTAACCGCTGATTGCTGTTGTTGTACAGATTGTCCGATATCGCTTGAAACCTTTTGCATTAATTCCTCCTAAATTGCATTTTTAATGCTTTCCCGTATTTGTATTTTATAAATCTAACTTTTTAAAAGTTGTTTTAACTTCCGCTTGTAAAAAATCTTTCCGTTTTTATTATTTTACTATAAATTTTATGGCATGGACACATTTATTTTAATGAATTATGAATTATTTTTTAAAAGATAAAAACCACTCTTATATAGAGTGATTTTTACAAAAATTTGCTTTTTTAAATATTACTTAACAAGCGGTAAAATCGATGCTGTGATATCTTCTCCGCCGAATAATACCGAATCTTTTCTTAACACGAGGTCATAACCAAGCTCTTTTGATTTTTTAGTTATTGCATCATTCAGTTGATTATCGATTTCGCTTACCTTTTTAGCATAAGTGTCTTTTATTGTTTTCTTTTTTTGCGTTAATTGTGCTTCATATTTCTTTATAAGAGCTTTTCTTGCATCGGGGCTTGTTTGTTTTTGAATGTCAGCACTTGCAGTATCATACCATTTAAGCATTTCCGTTGTGGATTTAACCTTCTGGTCTTCGGCTGATTTTAGAGCTTTAGATGCGCTTAAAACTTTATCTACATTAACGTATCCAACTTTTTTATCGGCAGTAGCAGTATCGCTGAATGCAATACTGTTTAATCCGAAACCCAGTCCGAAAGAAAATGAACACAAAGCTAAAACAAGTAAACTTTTTTTCATAAATTTTTTCTCCTTATATTTCATAGTTAATATTTGATATAATCGGCTGTTTAAATTCAATTTTATTTATGGATCTGGCATCAACCACGGGTGCGGGCGGAAGTATATACCACTTATACAATGCCGTATTCATTCTTTTGAAGAATTTTTTGAGCCACTCCAATTTAGTCTTACTGTCTAATATATTATTTTTCTCATATAAAAATTTTGATTTCATCATATTATCGATTGATTGATTTAAATTTTCAATTCTCCAAATGACTTCATCTAAAAATTCGTAAGGCATAAGGGCTTCTTCTGCAAGCAAGGGTTTTCCGGTTTTGGGATTTATTGCAAGCTCTGCTCCCGGCGGTTTTAAAATAATGCTTTCCGGAATTACATTTTTAACTGCCCTATTTTCATTCATCCATCTTGCAAGAGCAAATAATTTTGTCTTGACAACATCTGCTATGGGTGCATATCCGCCCGACATATCACCGTTTATTGTTGCATATCCCATATAAAGTTCCGACTTATCAGATGTTGCAACAGGTAAAGTTGAAGAAAATTCATTAGCTATTCCCCAGAGTATCATTGCACGAGAACGAGCCTGAATATTATCCTGCGTATATGAAGCGGAATATCTTCCTTCAAAATCATCTTGAATTTCGCCAAATATATTCTTGAATTTTTCGGAAATACTCAAGTACATATCACCAATGGGAATTTCTTTAAAATGAATATTCAAATTTTCGGCAAGCTTCTTGGCATCAGATTTGCTTTCTTTTGAGGTTATTTTAGAGGGCATGGAAATTCCGAGTACATTTTCGCTTCCTAAAGCATCGGCAAGCAATACTGCGCAGACAGAACTGTCCAAACCGCCCGATAGCCCGAGAACCGCTCTTTTAAAACCGTTTTTTGAAAAATATTCTTTAATTGCAACGGTAATTGTTTTATATGTTCTTTCTAAGTCAGGTTTATGGTCTAAAGAAAATTCCTTTTGAGAATTAAGAGTTAATTCTAAACCGCTCGGCAGAGGGTTTACTTTGCCTCCTTTAAAAATATCAACGGCATAAAATTCTTCTTCAAACGCCTTAGCCTGTGCTATTATTTCGCCTTTTTCGTTATAAATTCTTGATAAACCGTCATAAACAAGCTCGTCGTTTGCTCCCGTCTGATTAACGTATACATACTTAATTCCGTATTTTTTTGCGGTATGCTTCATCATATTATGCTTCAGCTGTTCTTTTTTTGCTCTTGTGCATGATGAAGCGGGGCAAACAAGTACATCAACTTCAGGCGCAATAGCGCTTATCGGGTCTTTGTGATATAAATTTCTTTCAAAAAATTCAAAATCATTCCAGCCGTCCTCGCAAATTATGACACCGTATTTTATATTATTAATTTCTATAATTCTATCTTCTTTAATTATGTCATACGGCTCAAAGTATCTGTAATCATTATGTTCGGCATAATTCGGAAGAAGAGATTTTCTTATTGATTTAATTATTTTTTTATTTTGTATATAAGCAACGGAATTATAGAAAGGTTTTCCGAATTTATTTTTATTTTTTTCGGGATATCCGATTAAAACGGAGGTATTCGTTACATATTCTTTTATTTCATCAAGTGCCGAATATATTTGATTAACAATATTAGGGTATCTTCCCAAAATATCTCCCATGGGGTATCCGAGCAAAAACAGCTCAGGAAATACAACTAAATCGGCATTAATTTCATTTGCTTTTTTAATACATTCTATTGCTTTATTTTTATTATATTCAATATCTCCCGTAACAGGATTTAATTGAGCCATAACTAAAGTGTTTTTCATAAGAAAATTTTATCACGGAATTAATAATTACGCTCAAAAATATAATAAGTGTATTTCTTGCCTTTAATATGATTTTATTATATTATAAGGTTATGAGAACATTTGCTGAAACAAAAACACACGAAGTCACGGTCGACGTTGTAATTTTAACAATCCATGATAACAAGCTTAAAGTTTTGCTAGTTAAACGTGTAAATGAACCGTTCAGAGGAAAATGGTCAATCCCCGGAGGATTTATCAGATTATCCGAAAATATTGACGATGCAGCACTTCGTGTATTAAAAGAAAAAACAAGTGTGCAGAATATTTATCTTGAACAGTTATATACTTTCGGCGACCCTCTCCGTTATCCGAATGCCCGTGTCATAACCTGTGCTTATTTTGCACTTTTAAGAGCGGAAGATATAAAATTGGATGTTAAAAATACCGAAGGCGTAGCGGATGTTCAATGGCATGAAGTGGATAAACTTCCGCCTCTGGCATTTGACCACAAAGAAATTATCGAATATTCCCTTAAAAGAACAAGGGAAAGACTTGAATTATGCCCCGTAGCATTTCAATTGCTTCCGAAAAAATTCACCTTAACCGAATTACAAAAATCTTATGAGCTTATTTTAAAGAAAACTCTGGATAAAAGAAACTTCAGAAAGAAAATGCTCTCCTCAAATATGCTTGTAGAAACAAATGAATTTACCAAATCGGTTTCAAAACGTCCTGCGGCATTGTATTCTTTTGATAATATAACTCTTAATTCCAAAAGAGGACATTTTTTCTCATAGCTTAATAACTGTTTCCGAAGCTTTCTACAAGATAATTTTCAACACCTTTAACAATTGCTTTTGCAATTATTTTCTGTTTCTTTTCGTTTGAAATATAGCCTGCTTCGTCGGCATCAATTATATATCCGCATTCAACTAGAACGCTGACTGGTAAAGTCGGTCTTGTGAGGGCAAAAGAAGCGTAATTAACTCCGTCATCCTTAAATCCCGTTGCTTCTTTAAGGCTGTCTTTAATGTTTCTTGCGAGCGGTTCCGCCTGCTTATTATAAAAATATGTGCCGACACCGTGTTTTTTATATACATCTTTAGGATTTGGAAGGGAATTTTGATGAATACTCAATAATATATCGGCATCTTTTTGAAGCGCATATGCTGTTCTTTCGTATAATCCGACTTTTTTATCTTTTGTTCTTGTTAAATATACTTTCGCACCCCGTTTTTTAAGTTCGTTTTTCAGCTTTTTTGAAATTTGAAGATTAATTGTTTTTTCTTCCAGATTGAAAGCCGTTGCCCCTTTTTCATCACCGCCATGACCGGGGTCAATAACGATTTTAATATGTTTTAAAGGTTTTTTTACATTTATTTTCGGGGATTTTTTGATAGTAACAACGTAACCTTTTTCGGCTTTTTGTGCAATATAGCCGAATAGCGGAGTATAGCTTTCATATTCAAGATTAAATTCGTTTGAAATTAAATTTGCAAATTTAAAATTATCTTCTTTATTCTTAACTTCTGCTTCCGTCGGGTCAAATCTGTTATCAAATAGGGTAAAGTTAAGGCTGTTTCCTGCTTCTTTAAATATAAACGCACTCTTTGAGGGTGTATTTATATTTGCTATATATCTGTCACGCTCCTGCTTAAAAGATATTTTTTCTATGTTATCAAATCTTTTCTCCGGGATTATCCCTTGAACTTCAACTTGTTTTTTATTTACCCAGACATATTTTCCGTCTTTTAATTCAACCCTGTAATAGTTATCGTTTTGTTTATCCGCAAATAAAACGGCATCTTTAAACAGGTGCGTTACTCTTGTTGCATATTCGTCCGCTTTTTCCCTTAAGGGAGTATTATCTTTCAGAACTTCAAGGACGGCATATTTTGATATGCCGACATCCTTCAATTCTTCAACGGCTAATGCCGGAATAACCGATAACAGCAATAAAACTAATGTTTTTTTCATTTATTTATATATCTTCCTCGAATAATTTATCCGCAAGCTTATGCTCGGTCGTTCCGTTTAATCGTTTTGATACTTTCTTCAGTTTTTGCCCCATAATTTCCATTTCTTTCGTCCATATAAAATTATCGAGAACATATTTTTCGCCTTTTGCAAAATCTTGCGACATTTGAACTTTTATTATTTCGGATAACATTTTTCTTGCAGTTTCAACCATTTTATCAATTTTTACGGTTAAAACCCCATAGTTTGAAATATTAATTGCGCCCTCTTTAATAAAATAATAATTCTGCATTACCGAGCGAACTCTGTGTGCTTGAGATAATTCGGGTTTTGATTTTAACATGTTATCCGCAGCATAAGTTACAATTATTTTTTCTTTTTCTTCCTCGGTATATAACCCTCTGTCGGTTAATATATCAAGCATTGAAAGAGAAACCATGTCGGCTTTATTTTCTTCTATTATTGACTTATATTTACCTAATGCATCGCATCCTGATTTCGGCCCTAAAGAATGTCCGTTTTCATGACCTATTGTAAAAGGATGATCCATTTTATCGTCATAATATTTATGCAAATCTTTATCCAAAATAGCATCAAGTCTTTCTTGAAGCTTCTTTTTAGCATCTTCGCTCGTTATAAACCTTATTTGTCTATGGTATACATTTCTTCTTCCCCCTCCTATGGTCAAAGAGAGTTTATCATTATTCGGAAGATTTTCAGCCAATGTAATTCCGGCTCTGAATGCTCCAACATCTCCCGCTACTTCAACAAGGTCAACATCAACCATCGTTTGAGAAACCTTGCTATCTCCTCCGATGACCTGCTTGTATTGGTCGTTATAGGGCATATTTTCAGCCATAACGGGAAGAAAATCCTTAACTTTTAAGATATAATCCGTTCCCTCTTTATTTACAATTCCGACCCTTGCACCGAGGTAATCTTTTGAAACTACTTCAATATTGTTTTCTTTTAAAAGATTATTTAATTCCTCGTTTTCATAAACGGTTTCCGTCATTTCATCGGTATAGTTTTCCCTTGTTATTGTAAATTCCAAAGGAGTATCCTGCAAAGTTGCCCATTTTTTATCCGCATAAGCATCAAGCATAGGGTCAGCTACCAGAAAAGCTTGTGATTGAAGTCTTAAATATTCATTAAAAGGAATACAAGTTGAAACACAGCTTGCACGCAATAAAAGCTCCGCTGCCTTTTTAAAATCATCCGCAAACTTATCAACAAAATCAATTGCTTTCAGTTTTTGATTATCTCTTTCAACAACGCTTCTTTGATTTAAAATAGCGCTTACTTCTTCAATTTCGCCGTTTTTTATCATATTTATAAGAATTTTGTGAAATTCTTCTTTTGTAAGGTCATCGGGATAAAAACCTCTTCCTTTTTTTAATTCAAGGTTTGATGCAAGTTTAACGAGATTAGATTCGCAATCAAGAGCAAAAATTCCCTTTTGAGCATCAAAAAGAATTTTTGTAAGCTCGGCTTTTTTGTTTCCTTTTTTTACTTCTTCTTCAAGAAATTCTTTAAACGGAAGATTATGATGGCTGTCTAACTGCATGTTTATTTTTTCGATTATTCTTGCAGCTTTAACAAGATACGATAAAGCTTTTTTATCGCCGTCTTTTAAGCTTTCAAATTCGGGTGCATCAACATCAAGCATTTTTTTTGTAACAAGATAATCTTTCGATGTTCTTTTTTCAAGTTCTTCAATATCTAAACCGAAATTGTATTTCATAAACTCTCTATCCCTTAAATTCATTTACTTAAAAAATTATAGCATATTGTACATAAAATGAATAAAATATCTCATTCATTATTAAAAGAAAATGTGACAAATTATTTAACGAATATGTTAAAGAAACGATTTTTATTTTTTATCTTTTTTAATTTTCGGGAACATATTCGTAATTCTGTTCAATATTTTCTTCAGGTACGGATTGTATTGAATTTGTTATAACGTTTGAAAAATCAGCAAGATTATCAACCGTATAGAAATGTCCTCCCGTATAACTTGAAAGGCAAGTAAGACTTCTTGAATTAGATGAAACAAGAACTACATCAATATGAATATCCGAGCGTTTCTGCATTAATTTTCTTGCAAAAGCACAGGGGTCGCCTCCGCAATTTTCACCACCGTCAGTTATAAGTATAATTTTTTTGGCAGTTGAAGTGTTGAAGTTTTTAAAATCCTGATAAACCGTTCTGTCAAGTGCATATACAAGAGGTGTTGCACCTCCTATATCAACGGAATTCATCCCTGATAATATATTAGACGAATTTGCAGTCGTAATAGAAGAAACCTGTTGCGTTGCGGCACAAACACCGGTAGACGAGCCTATTGCGGATTTTTCGGTTACAACAGAGATTTTTTTACCTTTTTTAACTATTTTCTTTACTTCCTGTACGGTATTTTTTCCCGTAGGATTTTTACCGTAGTTATCATGTCCGAATACTCTGAAACCCAGCTGTACATTTGGTGAAATTTGATTAACTATGCTTGTCATACTTCTTTTTGCAACATTAATCCAGTTTGCCATACTTCCGGAATAATCCATTACTATTTCAACAACTCCTGCAGGAGTTGCATTAACCTGATTTGATGCAACATAACTTTGTGCGGAGTAGTTATTATAATAATTCTGGTTAACGGTATTAGCAGGCGAACTTATTACTCTTCCGTTTGAGTTTTTAACCGAACCCGAAGTATTAACTTTATATTTAGCTCCCCACACACAGCAAGAAGTTAACATTATACAAGATAAAGCGATTACAAAGTATTTTTTCATATTTTTTTCCCATTTTCTTAATTTATATTTTACATTACGAATTATTTTGAAAAATGTTCATTAATTCTTTTTCAATTTTTTCAATTTCTTCATTGTTGTTATATTTAAGTGCCGATTTAATACCTTTTTTCTTTATAAGAAGTCTTATGCAGTCAATATTTTTACATACATAAACACTTCTTCCCAGTTCTTTTGAATTCGGATTAATTTTTAAAGTTCCGTTTTGAAGCTTTGTGATTTTAATTAAATCATCCCTGTTTTTTACTTCAAAACATCCTCTGCATTTTCTTTTAATTTCCGCCATATTTACCTATTTAACAGCTTTAATTAATGCTACATTTGATTCAATTTTAATCATTTTATCTTTAAGATTAAGAACCACTTCATTTATAAAATTATCAACTTTTTTTTCATCAAAATATGCTAAAAATCTTTCTTTCATCGTTTTTTGATCAGGTGCCGGCGGAGTTATAAACCAGTTTAAAATAGCATCCTTGTGCGCCACATATTCGCTTTTAACTTTTTGCAGGTTTACTTTAACATCGCTAAAACCTGAATTTTCCATATTTTTGTCAAGACTTTCCGCAGTAAAATTAACAAGCGGGTCAAGAGGATTTTCCATAAATTCTTTTTCTGCATTTTTAAATTCGTTGTAGCACGATATATTATCACTGTCTACAAGTTCATAATATCTTGTGTTTTGAGAAATTATAGGTTCAAAAGAAGCATAAATTCCACCGTCCTTTAAAACCCTGTAAAGTTCATCAAAAACGGGTTGTTTTTCTTTTATGTGAACAAGAACAGAACGGGTCATAGCTCTATCCAGATAGCCATTTTCAAGTTTTATATCTGCCAAATCGCTTTGAAGGAATTTAACATTGCTTTTGCATTCCGTATTTGATAATATTTTTTGGCATTCATCAAGGCAATCCTGAAATTTATCGGAAAAAATAAGCTCGACTCTGTCTTCAAATTTTTCTAAAACTCCAAACCCGAGCAACCCCGACCCGCAACCGAAATCAGCAACCTTCAGACCGTCCTTAATATCTGCAAGCCCTAATACCTGATTTCTAACGGACAGTAACCAGTTAAGAGTTTGCTGTATTTGAACTTCGTCCATATACGCAAATCTTGTTTTTTTAAGCCAGGTTGACCAATTTTTACATATTTCGCTCAATTTTTCCTCCAAACGTTGTATTTAAAATTATATTATGTGATTTTTATAAATTAAGCAA
>CADBOJ010000048.1 GCA_902796305.1 uncultured bacterium
AGGGTAGCCTCCCGGGAAGATAGGTCGTTGCTGACTCTTAAATTTAAAAACACCTCACATAATTTTGTGAGGTGTTTTAATGTTTTAATACTTTTAAATTAAATACTATTTAATACAAGGGTTTTGTTAATAGAATTATTCTGTATAGTAACGGCAAAATCTATATGCAGGCAGGCAAAGAGGTTATTGCCGAAACTTCAGTAACGGAAGAAAACCCCGAAGCTCTGAAGGGCAGTATTGAAATGAATGTCAATGAGCAAGGGGAAGAAAAAGGAACAGAACAAGAAACTAAAATTGCACGTTATCAGGAATTACAAACACAATTAAGCGAAATAGGCAAACAGGCACAAGCAAAAGTTTTAGGCGAATTAAACAGAGGGGAAATTATATATAAAAAGGGTCAGACCGGAGTTCAAAAGAACTCCGCTGCCAATAATATTATACCACAATCTGAAGAAAATATAACCCCCGACACTAAACTTAACCAACTCAAAGGACTTCCGAAACAAAAGAAAGTTCGGCGAGGTGCTTTTACTCCTGCGATAAAAGCAATAGAGTTATTCAAAGATGCTGATTATTCAACACTTCCTCACGAACTCGCACACTATTGGCTTGATAATATGTGGGGTTATATCGTTCAGGAAAAGCAAGCGAAGCGTACTCAAATAACTTTAAAGGTGTTTTAGATTGGCTTGGAGTTGATGAAAACCAAACATATTTTAAAGACCTGCAACAAGAAAAGTTTGCAAGGGGTTATGAAAAGTATTTATTAAACGGTTATGCTCCGAACGGGCTTATTCAAGGTGCATTTGAAGATTACGATAAATGGTTACAAAAAGTTTATAACGATGCAAATAAATTAAAGGTTAAATTAACCCCTGATGTCATAAAATTTTTTGATACATCTTGCATTAATTTAAAATGTTTAATACTTCTTAAACACAAGCACTGCATTGCATCCGCCAAAACCAAATGAATTAGAAAGAACTGCATTTACTTCTTTCTTCCTTGCAACATTTGGTACATAATCCAAATTTGCAACTTCAGGGTCTTGCTCCGTTAAATTAATCGTAGGCGGAATGATACCGCTGTTCATTGCTTTAATTGCTATAATTGATTCAATAGAACCCGCACCGCCGAGCATATGACCTGTCATTGATTTTGTTGAAGAAACAAGAAGGTTTTTATTTTTATCTTTATCGCCAAATACTTTAGCTATGGCTCTTGATTCTGCTATATCACCAACATGGGTTGATGTTCCGTGTGCATTAATATATCCTATATCTTCAGGCTTTAAACCGGCATCTTTAAGAGCGTTTGTCATAGCTAAAATTGCTCCGTTTCCCTCGGGATCAGGTGCAACCATATCGTATGCATCAGAGGATTGACCATAACCTGCAAGCTCTGCATATATTCTTGCACCGCGTTTTTTAGCATGTTCCATTTCTTCTAAAATAAGCATACCTGAACCCTCAGCCATAACAAAGCCGTCACGTTTTATATCGAACGGGCAGGATGCGTGTTCCGGATCATCATTTTTTCTTGATAAAGTTCTTGCTGATGTAAAAGCACTCAGTCCGATATTACAAATACCTGCCTCAGAACCGCCTGCCACCATTAAATCAGCATCGCCATATTGAATTGCCCTTGCTGCATCTCCGACAGAATGCGCCCCTGTGGCACAAGCCGTCACAACAGACTTAGACAAGCCTCTAAGACCGAATTTTATTGAAATTTTACCTGCTGCCATATTTGTTATCATCATTGGGACCATAAATGGCGAGCATTTATTAAACCCTTTTGCAAGCATTATTTCATGGTTTTTCTGTATCGTTTCAAGTCCGCCCGCAGAAGAGCCTGCTATAACACCAAATCTTGTTAAATCTTCTTTTTCAAGGTCTAATCCGGAATCTTTCATAGCATCAATTGCAGCCACCATTGAGCATAATATAAACTTGTCCATTCTTCTTGCATCTTTAAAATCGACATATTCGGAAGAGTCAAAATCGGGAACCTGTCCGCCAAATTTAACAACATGCTTTTCGCAATCAATTGTAAGCGGTCTTATTGCACTTTTGCCGGCTGTTAAATTATTCCAGAGTGTATCCATCCCTATACCAAAAGGCGTAACGCAACCAATTCCGGTTACAACAACACGTCTTTTCATTATTTTTCTCTCCTATTCTTAAATGTCTTTTTCCAGTTTCAGAATTGCATTTGCTCCTGTCATGCCGGCACCAAATGCACTAATTATTATTTTAGCAGGCAGTTTTATTATCCCTTTATCAACCGCATCCCTTATTGCAACAAGAATTGAAGCTGCAGACATATTGCCGTATAGCGCAATATTGGATATAACCTTATCTTTATCAATTCCTATTCTTTCCCCGAGAGCATCAATCATTCTCTGATTTGATTGATGAGGGATAAAATAATCAATTTCTTCAATTTTTGTTTCCGTTGAATTTAAAAGTTCTTCTATTTTTGGCGGAATTTCCTGCATTACAAATTTATATACATCCTTGCCTTTCATTTGAATAAAAGGAATTATTTCATTTGATGATTGTTCGACAAGAGGACAGTTGTTTCTTTTTACCTGAAAACGTATGAAATCTCCGCAATCTCCTCTTGCAAAAAGATTTATCCCTATAACATTATCATCTGTATCATCGGAAGCAGACACTATTGCTGCACCCGCACCATCCCCGAAAAGTACACAGGTTGACCTGTCATTCCAATCTGTATTTTTTGTAGTAGTATCTGTCGCAACTATTAAAATATTTTTATAGATTCCCGACTTTATATATGCTCTTGCAGTATTTAAGGAATAAATAAATCCCGCACAGGCTGCCCTTAAATCAAAGCAGGCGCAATTCTTTATATTAAGCGCACCTTGAATTAAACAGGAAACAGACGGGTATATATCCTCCGGAGCAGAGCATGCCGATATAATTAAATCGATATCATCAGGGTTAAAATTTTTATACTTTTTTGCTCTTTCGATGACTTTTCTTGCGGCGGAAATACCGAGCGTTGTAGGTGTAGTATTTAAAGAAGCTATTCTTCTTTCTTTTATACCCGTTCTTGATACAATCCATTCATCCGATGTATCAAGAATGCTTGTTAAATCATCGTTTTTAATTATATCTTTAGCTACTTCGTAATCTATCGCAAGTATTTTTGTATTAAATGTCATTTTTTATCCTTCTTGAATATAATTATATCCCAAAAGATAAGCATCTATATTCTTTTTTACTAATTCTTTTTTGTTTTTTAACACATTTTCATATGCCATTTTGACTTTTTCAACATTAAAATTTCCCAGTAAACCCGCCAGCACCCCAAGGGCAACAGAATTTGTCATTTTAATATTTCCGAGTTTTACCGCTATATCAGTAAGAGGTGCAAATATATATTTTATGTTATCTCTTGTTTTGTTAATTTTTGCAAGGGAAGAATTAACAATTATTGTTCCGTTTTCTCTTACTCTTGAAATAAACTTGTCAAATGAAGTTTGATTAAGAGCTACAACATAATCAACCTCTTCGTTTTCAATACAGAATAATTCTTCATCAGACATATTGATTTCGCAATTTACCGCTCCGCCTCTCATTTCAGCTCCATAGCATGAGCAAAAAGAAACAAAAAAATCATTCAGCATAAAAATATTTGCAAGAATTCCGCCGATTGATATTACTCCCTGACCGCCCGAGCCTGATATTATAAAATTCTTATTCATTTGTCGTATCCTTAAAAATTCCAAGAGGGTATGTTTTAATCAGTTCATTTTCTATTTTATCATGCGCCTGTTTCGGGGTTAATTTCCAATTCGTAGGACAGCTCGATAAAATTTCAACAAAGCTGAAACCTTTATTTTTACTTTGCGCCATAAAAGCTTTCTCGATTACATTTTTTGCATTTATAATGTTTTTATAATCGTACAGTGCTACTCTTGCACTAAATACAGTTCCGTCGCAAAGAGCAATGTGCTCTGCCGTTTTAATCGGAAAACCGTGGTATTCTCTGTTTCTTCCCATAGGGCTTGTTGTTGTAACTTGTCCCATAGTACTTGTAGGTCCCATTTGTCCGCCCGTCATTCCGTAGTTTGTATTATTAATACAAATTGCGGTAATATTTTCACCTCTAAGTGCGCTATGAAGCGATTCACCAAGACCTATTGATGCAAAATCCCCGTCACCCTGATATGTAAAAACAAATTTGTCCTTACCTACTGCCTTATTTACTCTTTTTATTCCTGTCGCAACGGCGCATGCTCTGCCATGGGGCGATTCAACGCAATCCACATCCAAAAAATTATATAAAAATACCGAACATCCGCTTGAAGCAACCGCAATTGTATTTTCTCTTAAATTTAATTTATCCAAAGTTTCGGCTACAAGCCTGATTGCAACACCATGGTCGCAACCCGGACAAAATGTAAATCTTGAATTTTCCTTTATTGATTTTGGAATACTAAATACTTGCATAGCTTTCCTTTATAATATTATTTATTGCACTTTTCATCTCTTCTCTTTTAAGCCAATCGCCAACGGGTTTTCCGATAAATGAAACAACGGCATTATTTAAAACCGAAAGTCTGACATCTTTAAGCATTTGTCCCATATTCATTTCTATATCTATTATATGTTTCACCTTTAAGGATAGCTCGCCCAGCCTCTTTGACGGGAACGGGAAAAGAGTTTTCGGTCTGAATAAACCGATTTTAATACCGTTTTGTCTTAAATCCTTTACGACTGATTTTGCGTATCTTGCCATTGTTCCGAATGACGTAACTAATATTTCGGCATCATCCATCATATATTCTTCCCAATCGCATTCGTTTTGTTCAATTTCTTTGTATTTTTTAAACAGAGAAACTATATGCTGATTAAGTTTATACTGACTGGGTTCAAGAGAGTGTATTTCTCTTGAGGCTCTTCCTTTAGCGCCATCAAGTATCCACGAGGAATTATCAATTTCGGGATATTTACTTTCGGATATTTCGACTGGCTCTGCCATCTGACCGAGTAAACCATCAACAAGAAGCATGGTCGGAATTTTGTATTTTTGAGATATATAAAAAGCTCTCTGCGTTAAATCGCATGCCTCAGGCAATGTCGAAGGCGACAGAACAACAACCTGATAATCTCCGTTTCCGCCACCTGTTACGGCTTGATTATAATCGCCCTGCGAAGGATATATATAACCCTGTCCGGGACCTGCTCTCATAACATTCACAAGCACCAACGGAAGCTCATCCGAGCATGCGTATGACAAAGCCTCCTGCATTAAAGAAACTGCACAGGAAGAACTTGATACCATAACTTTTTCACCGCTTGTAGCAGCACCTAAAGCCATATTAATAGCGCCTATTTCCGATTCGGCACAAACGTATGCAAGATTTCTTTTTGGCATTTCATAACTTAAGTACTCGCCAATATCCGTCTGCGGAGTAATCGGATAACCAAAGTATGCCTTAAGTCCTGCTTTAAGGGCTGCTTTAGCTATTGCTATATTACCTTTTATTAATTCTTTACTCATCTTTTACAACTTTCACTATGGCTAAATCAGGACATACGGTAGCACAAATACCGCACCCGAGGCATGAAGAATTGTCGTCTTTGAATTCAACAATTAAATCACCGCCCGCACCTGTCGTATTGCCTTTTTTAATTAAATGCCTGGGGCAAGCATCAATACACAGATAACAAGATTTACATTTGCTTTTGTCTATTGTTATACATGACATAATAAAACCCCGACCAAGTTATATAATTATATTCTCTCACAAAAAAGAAAAAATGCATTTAAAAAATAGTATTTTAACAATATTAAAATTTCATTACTTCATGCGTGCAATACACAAATATGAAAAATGTGTTAATATATGTTAAGTTATGTAAACAACATCCGTTCCAAAAATTAATAATGTTCAGTATCTTTACTAAAATAAATATAAAAAAGTATTCTCTATATCAAATAATGTAAGACAAACGTCAAAAAAAATGCTAATATAATCAAGCGACCCAAAAGATAATCATTAAAAAGAAGAAAATATGGCTTAACAATAATTAATCATTAACAACAAAAAAGTAAATTATTTTAAACAAAATGTTTTTATATATATAAGTAGTAGTGTAGCAATGTTATTGGAGGACAACAATGACAATTAGTGTGAACAACAGAAAAAAGTCGTCTAAAAAATCTTTTGA
>CADBOJ010000049.1 GCA_902796305.1 uncultured bacterium
CTCTCTTTTTGGTAATGGTATATACTCAATATTTCCGTAGACTCCTATATTTCTACGGTTTCCGATAGAGTTCCCGCCTTCAATCACATGTGATTCGGTAAAGAAGTATTCAATATCATTATTCTGAAGGGTTACTTCTATAGCGGGACGCCATTTTTTCTTACCGTCTTTACCTGTATATTCATATCCTTGACGGTAAGCGCATTCGGGAAGCCAGCATCCTTTTGCTTTCTTTCCGAATAATTTTTTAGTTGTATCAGAACCTACCTTAAATTGTGCATTTAAGTTTGTATCGGTTGCAAGAAGCGGTGAAAAACCGTGAGTTGCACCTGAAGTCGTAATTTCAATACAACCTAAATCCTGATATTTTCTAAATCCTGCTACTAAATCCTTATTAAACTTATTAATAAACAGGTCTTTAATTCTGTTGTACCAATCGAAATAGTATTTTGCCAGATATTTTAAATGCTGGCTGTGGGCAACTTCAGGATCAGGATATCTTTCCAAATCCTCCGATACTGCTTTAATTCTTGAATCAAGATATTCAATGAACCCGTTTTGTAAGTGTTCATCGTTTAATTGTTCAGCCAATATCGGTGTTATACCGATTGTTAAATGAGCTTTAATTCCTTCATCGTAAAGCTCAGAAATCATGTTTAACAGGGGAACGTATGTTTCTTCCATACATTCATATAAACATTCCTCTCCAAATGGCCACATTCCTGCCATTCTGTAATACGGCAGATGCGAATGAAGCATAAAGACAAATTGTCCTATTTTTTGAACCATCTTTTATTGTCTCCGATTTTCTATTTTTATATCACTAGTCTATCATAATTTTACATAAAAAATAATCATTTAGAATTAGTACATGAGTATAAATTTACTAAAGTTAATATAATTCTTTTAGAGTAGTTACAAAATAACTGCAAACATGGTTCCGGATTTATGGCTGTTAAATAGTAAATATATTAAACTGCGCTCAAATATTCACAATTTATCAAAAGTTAACAAAATACAATAAGCTAAAATTATAATATATAATTAATTTAGCAAATATATAAAAAGGGAGAAATTATGCCATATATTGAAGCAAAATTAAGTATTAAATTGGATGAAAATCAAAAGAATGAATTACAGACAAAACTGGCGGATGCTGTATCTTCTGCTTTTTCAAAACCCGCTGCTTATATTATGACAAACATTGAAGATGGAAAATCTTTATATATGGCTAAAAAGAAACTTGAAAAAGGTGCATATATTTCAATTCGCCTTGTAGGCAATGCTTCAAAATCTGCTTGTCAGATTTTGACAGGTGATATTTGCGGTATTTTATCAGGTTTTGGTCTTGATGCTTCAAGCATTTATGTAACTTATCATCCTGTTGATTTGTGGGGATGGAACGGTTCAATGTTTTAAAAATAACCGTAAATCTATGCAAAGCAAAAATACTTGTGTACAAAAAACTATTGTTATATAATAACCTCATCGGCTATTAAATTATTTGAGCATTCCGACAGTATAAATAGAATTTCAATAGCAAAAAGTTTTATTATAATTTTTATATAATTATGAAAAAATATTTAAAATCTTTCCTCATAACATTATTATGTCTGCATTCTTTTAATACTTGCTTTGCAAACACAGAAGAATCTTTATATCCTGATTTTTCATATATTTTCCTCGGAGAAGATAAATATGAAAACTATAACCGTAAAATGTTCAATTTTAATCAGGGACTAAATAAATATGTAATTCGCCCTCTTAACGTAATCTGGGCATCCGTAATGCCTCAATACGGAATGGATAGAATATACGGAATTTCAAATAACATAGAATTTCCGATAAGATTTGTCAGCTGTCTTGTTCAAAGAGATTTTAAGGCTGCATTTCATGAAAGTGAAAGATTTATTATAAATTCAACAATAGGCATTGCGGGTATGTTTGACCCTGCAAAGCATATTTTAAAAATTGAACAGGTAAATGAAGATATGGAGCAGGCTCTTGCAAAGTGCCATGTTAAATCAAAAAGATTTTTTGTTTTTCCGTTTATTTATTTTACAACATACAGAGGTTTAGCAGGCAAGGTTCTGGATGCAGCTTTAAACCCCACGACTTATGTCGGCTCTCCAATTATAGCGGCAATTAAAGCAGGGCTTACAATAAACCGTGTTTCTTTTGCACAGGCAATGTTAAAAGCTTTGGAAATAAATTTTCCGGATGCTTATGATGTATATAAGACTTTATACGGGGTAGATCGTTATTCTAAACAAAATAACCTTGACAGAGTAGATGTTATTTCGCAGTTAACCACGGAAAAACCTGTCAAAACAAGGAAAAGAATTAAAAAGAAAATACGCCAAGCAGACTTAAAAGTTTCCGCAAGTATATCAAATGAAGCATCATACGAAGATAATGCTACTCGATATAAATATGAGGAAATCGTTATAGATACGATTATCACTCAGCCGAAAACAAACAAAAAGCCTGTAAAAAAAGAAAAATTAAACGTAGAGCCGAATATTCTTTTGGATAACTATAATGCTCAAAATCCTTTCACGGACTCCATGAGAACAACTCTGTTTTATATTCCCGAAACGGATAAATCAATATGGAATGAACTTTCAATTTGGAACAGAAGCTTTAAAAACAGAATTAAAGCTTCGAACATAAATCTTGCCGAAGGAAGAGAAAATTATACTTACAGATACATTTTGCAAAAAGAAAAAAATGCGCCCCTTGCCGTTGTTTACCCGTCAACCGGCGCAGGTGTTTTTTCAAATCACCCCATTATGTTTGCAAAAATATTTTATGATTTGGGTTATTCCGTTTTAATAATCGGAAATCCTTTCCAGTGGGAATTTATGAAAAGCATGCCCGAAGATTATCGTCCCGGATTACCCGAAAACGATGCCAAAATGGTCAGAATGGCAACAGGAAAAATCATTAATCATTTAGAAAAAAAATATAAAAGAGAATTTAAAAATAAAGTTATTTTGGGTACGTCATACGGTGCTATGACATCTTTATTTATGGCAAATCAGGAATACAAGGAAAATACTCTCGGAAATGCCGAATTTATTGCGATTAACCCGCCTGTTGATTTATTCTATTCCGTAAATTTACTGGATGATGTATATAAAAATTTAAATATGCAGCCTGATGAACTAAAAGATATGATGGCAGACATTGCAGCAAAAACAATTAAATTGTATAAATCCAAAAAAGAAATTGATTTTACGGTTAACAATCTGCCTTATAGCGAAAAAGAAAGCAAATTTTTAACAAGTTTTCTTATGCATCATAAATTGGCTGATGTTATTTTCGTAATTGAAAATACACCAAACAATAAAAAAAGCGGTATTTATGAAATAACAAACGACATGGGATATAAAGAATACAGCGAAAAATATCTTCTTGTAAATACAAATTCGGAAAACAAGAAAATGCTGAATAATTCAAAATTAACATATATATCAAATTACCTTAAAAACGGAAAAAATTATAAAATATATCATTCCTCAAATGATTATCTGGTTAGTAAGGCTCAGTTGAAACAATTGAAACAAATGACGGGAGACAATCTTATTTTGATTGATAACGGTTCGCATTTGGGCTTTTTATACAGAAGTGAATTTATGGAAGATTTAAAAAATACAATTATTGAAATTAAATCAAAAAATATGAACGTAGTTGACGAAAAGCTATAATAACAATTAGTTTAATAAATATTATTAAGTTATGTAACAAATATTATATATTTTTTATTTATTTAGCAATTAATTATTTCAGATATACTTTATATATATGTAAGAAGAAAAGCACACTACTATAAAGGAGATAAAATGGCACGAGTACTAATTTCAATGCCTGAAAAGTTCTTATCAAAAATTGATTCTGTAGCTGAAGGCGAAAACAGATCAAGAAGTGAACTGATAAGAGAAGCTTTAAGAACTTATATTAATCGTTCTAAAGTAAGAGAAAGTTCATTTGCAACCAAAAACGCAGCTATATTAGAAGCCCTGCTGGATTAGAACGGTATCAGGAGTTAAACAAGGAGCTTAACCAAGCTCGAAAAAAGTTATAATTGCAAGAGAGAGAAAAAAATGTAAGACCTGTTGCTAGAGATAGCGCAGGTCTTTTGATTGTTATAACAATTTAAGATTATTTTAATTCTTTATAAGAAACAAGAATTTTATAGAAAAATTGCATTTCCTCGGTTGAAGAGTTATCAAGAATACTTTCTATTGATTTAAGCAGCTCTTCCCTTGATTTCATATGTTTAAAATCAAATAAATCCTTAACGTCGCAATCCAAAGACCTTGTTAATTTATTTATTGTTTCTTCTTTCGGCAAGTGTACCCCTTTTTCAAGCTTGCTCAAGTTTGTCGGCTCTATTCCGATTAATTCGGCAAGCTGATTTTGTTTTATTTTTTTCGATTCCCGAATTTCTTTAATTCGGCTTCCGACAAGTACACTTAATTTATCCATTATTACTCCTGAATATTAAGTATACTCTGTATGCAATTATATAAAAAGATTATATTAAATCAATATTACTATAAATTATTGATGTAAATTTACCATAAATGGTGTAAAGTATATCATAATTGGATTAAAAATAGATATAACCGATTATGAAAAAAATTTTAAAACAAGCTTTTACTCTGACGGAAGTATTGATAACTCTAACCGTTATCGGGGTATTGTCGATGATACTAATTCCCGTAGCGCTTCACAGTATGCCTGACGAAAATGTTATGAAATTTAAAAAAGCCGATGCGAAGTTGTATGATGTTATAAACCAGCTCGTAACAACTGATAAATACTATTGCAATGGAGATTTAGGGCTAAAAGCAGATTGCGAAACTTTAGTTAATGTCTACACAGGAAGTTTTGGTTATTTTTGTAACAGTATTGCGGATTTGCTATCAACAAAATATGTAAGATGTCGCAATCAATCATTTAGCATTGGTGATATAAATGGTGTTATAGGACAAATAATTCTAACAAACCAGGATATAAATCAGATACATCTATTTACACCTCCTGCCAAATTAGAAGTTACACAAGAGAGCATATTGGCAACAAAAAATACTTTGGATAGAAGTTGTAAAGTAATTGGCACACTCATTGAAGGACCTGATATTATAACAACTGATGGTATACAATATTATACACCCGGCACTGTTTCGCAAATTGGCACATTAATAGATGGCGTAAGAGCATTTTCGCCACCGGGACAGTTTCCTGCAAATATCAGCGATCAAAACGGATTTGATATAGCATATTTAACTTTTTGTGTCGATATAGATGGTATACCTGATAATGCTACACAAGATGACTGTATTAATGAATGTCCTTTTGGCTATGGTATCAGGGCAGACGGAAAAATTATGCGTGGTGCAAGAGCGGAAGAATGGATGAATAAAAGCGTAGAGCGTAAAGATTAACCATCACATACATTTTCACCATAAATTAATTTGCAGATTAAAGTTAAAAATTAATTGCCTCATCCTTACAATAATTTAAAAAAAACAACAAAGGAGTTTAACATGACAAAAAAAGAAAGAATAATTTCAATATGTCTTTGTATATCAATGGCGCTGCTTTTAATATCATCATACACAACCGTTATTATATTAAGACATAAGGCAAATTGTTTAATTGAATTAATCAAATAACAAAAAACAGGTTGTTACATGATAACAACCTGTTTTTTACCAAAATCTTTTAATAAATTAGCCTTTTTGAGCAGTTTCAACCAGTACTTTAAATGCATCAGGTTCATTAACGGCTAAGTCTGCAAGCATTTTTCTGTTAACCTGAATGTCAGCTTTTTTAAGCATATTCATAAATTTAGAATAGCTTAAGCCCATTTCACGAACTGCTGCATTAATTCTAACAATCCAGAGAGCTCTCATGTTTCTCTTTAGAACTCGTCTGTCTCTGTATTGATATTTAAGTTTTTTCATTACGGCAATATTTGCCACTTTGAAAATTCTGCTTCTTGCGCCAATAAAGCCTTTTGCTAATTTTAAGATTTTTTTATGTCTTTTTCTTAATACGTTTCCACGTTTAACTCTCATAGTTCAACCTTCCTTATCTTGCTTTCTTTACATAGGGTAACTCTTTGGAAATCATTTTCAAATTTCCTTCAAAGACTTCAGTTGTTCCTGTAAGTCTGTTTTTTCTTGCCGAACTTTTGTGAGCAAGCAAGTGACCTTTACCTGCTTTTTGACGTAGAATTTTGCCGCTTCCTGTTACTTTGTAGCGCTTTGCGGCTGATCTGTGTGTTTTCATTTTAGGCATTTTGTTTTTCCTTTCATTCCCTTGTGGCATACCAAAGCCACTTCAGGCTATTTTCAAATATATTCTATTTAAAACATGATTTTATTGCAACAAAAATCTTTTAAGCTATTGCAAAATAAAATCAATCGTGATAGCATACTTTCTATGACAAACTTACAAAGCATATTTAAACATCATCATCATTCACATATTTGCCCCGAAAGAGGCTGATATTGTTATGATGATTTAGTTTTTTCTTTGTAATTTTAATCCGTTGTAATAATATTTAAGCCTTTTTCGGGGGCTTGGTTCAGTTTCGTATTATTACTTTTAAAATGGAGAAAAATTATGTCATTAGTAAATATTGTATCTGCCCTCGGTGATAACAACAGCGTATATCCCCTTCTTGTAAGGGATTGCGGAATTGAAAATGTCGCAAAATGTGCTCTAACATATAAACAAAACGCAAAAGAATCAAAATATATCGCAAGAGAAGCAACAAGAGAAAGAATTATAGATGAATACGGCACTTCTGCGGTATGGCTCGGCGGAGTTCCGCTTTTAAACAAAGTTTGCGATACTTTTATTAAAAAAAGCAAATTTGCTCCCGAAGTTAATTTAAAACTCTTTAATGAAACAGCTTCACAAGGGATAAACGTAAATATTGAAAAATTTAAAGACAAACTGCCTGAAATAACAGAACAGCTGAAAAAAGTAAGAGATAACAAAAAAACTTTTCAAAATCTTCAGGCTTTTAAATTTATTGCAACAACCTCAATTCCTATTGCTCTTATGGGTTTTTTGCTTCCAAAACTCAACTTTTTATATACAAAAAATAAAAATGAGAAGAAAAAATCTCTGATAACACAGCCTTTTGAAGGTAACAGTTCCTTAAAACCAAGTATGCAAGGATTTTTAAAAGAAATAAAAAATTCCAAAAAAACTAATAATGTTTCTTTTTCGGGTCTTGAAAAGCTTGCAAATTTATCAAATCTGCAAAAAATGATGATACTTGATGCGGGTTTAACCGCAGGCAGGGTAAAAACCGGAAGAAACCCCGAAGAAAAAGCGGAACTCGGGTTCAAAATGCTTCTTATGTGCTATTTGAATTATCTTGCGCCGAAAAACATTGAAAAACTGCTGAATAAACCGACCAAAAAGATTTTCGGCATTAATACTTCGCTTGATGTCAAATTATTGAACAGCAAGGATTTTATAAAGGAAATTAAAGAAAATAAACTTGCCCTTCCGAAAGGAATTGATGAAAAAAGCATAATTGATTTTATTGACCAAAACCCGACCTCAAGCTTTGTCAAACAGGCGCAAAAAACAAATCTTGTTTCAATGTTAAAAAATAATATAAGAGATCCGAGAAAATATGTTGAAACAGGAAAACTTGCCGAATTTAAAAAGGCAATCGAAGAATTTGCATCTGATGCCGTTAAATCAGGTTCGGTTGAAAAATTTGCAAAAAAAGCATTATATGCTAAAAGTTTTAATACAATTGCAAATGTTGCAATAAGCAGTTTCTTGCTTGCGGGTGTCTTGCCCAAAGTTCAATTTTTATTTAGAAAAGTGCTCACAAAATCGGACTTAGACCCCGGCGTTAAACAATATGACAAAAAATAAGCTTATCCTGTTTTAATTGTTCTTATTGAAGATAACAAAAGCTTTGTATAATCATTTTCAGGATTATTAAACAGGCTTTCCGTATCTTTATATTCAACAATTTCACCGTTATTCATAATCGCAATTTTATCACTCAAATATCTGATAAGATTAAGGTCATGGGAAATAAAAAGTATGGTTAGGTTTAATTTCTCTCTTAATTCAAGCAAGAGGTTAATTATTTGGGCGCAAATGCTCACATCCAATGCACTTACCGGCTCATCCGCAACGATTATTTCGGGTTTTAAAATTAAAGCTCTTGCTATTGCAATTCTTTGTCTTTGCCCTCCCGAAAATTCATGAGGGTATTTTTTCAGCGCATCTTCGGATATCCCTACCATTTCAATTATTTCACGAATTTTATCTTCACGGTTTTTTTCTTTATGAATAATTAAAGGCTCTGCCAGTGTATCGTATATTTTCATCTTAGGATTAAGACTCGAATAAGGATTTTGAAAAACCATTTGTATTTTTTTTCTGTATTCAAAAGTTTGAGCTTTGTTATATTCTAAAATATTTTCACCTCTGAATAAAATTTCGCCTTTTTCGGGGGTTATTAATTTTAAAATACAGTTAGCTAAAGTTGTTTTTCCGCAGCCTGATTCTCCTGCAAGTGATACAATTTCTCCTTTATTAATTTCAAGATTTATATTTTTTAAAACAAGGTGCGGTTTTTTTGCTTTTTGCAAAAAAGCCTGCTCCTCTTTATATGTTTTTTCCAAATTAATTATTTTTAAAACAGATTCCATAATTTATATTAATTATAGCAAATATTCTTTTAAATATTGTGTTTGTTCCGATTTTCTTAATTTTTTTAAACTTTCGGTTTCTATTTGCCTTATTCTTTCTTTTGAAAAACCGAGGATATTTCCAAGTTCCTCCAGTGTCTTTGTTTTTCTGTTATTTAGACCGAAACGATTTAAGATTATAAAGCGTTCTCTATCGTTTAAAATATTAAGCGCATTATAAATATCTTTTTTAAAGTCAATTTTTTCAATTCTCTGATTAGGCATATTTTCGACCGTGTCGGCTATATAATCCTCTAAAGATAAATCCTGCGCCACGGGTGTATCAAAACTTACGGGTTCTTTTATTATTGCGGATTGTATCATCTTTATTTTTTTAACGGAAAGTTTCATATATTCGGCAAGTTCTTCTTCATTTGGTTCTCTTCCCAATGTAACCGAAAGTTTAACTATTGCTTTTTTGAGGTTTCTTATCTTGTCGCCCATATGAACAGGGATTCTTATTGCTCTTGAATTGTTGGCAATAGCTCTTATTATGGTCTGCTTTATCCACCATGTTGCATAAGTTGAAAATTTAAACCCTTTTTTGTAATCAAATCTTTCCGCAGCTTTAATTAAACCTATTGAACCCTCCTGAAGCAAATCCGTAAATAATATACCCTGTCCCGTATATCGTTTGGCTATCGAAATAACAAGCCTTAAATTAGCCTGAATTAATTTCTTTTTTGCAATAATTGCTTCCTTGCTTGTTCCCTCTTTAATTTGTTTTCCTATTTCAAACTCTTCCCCGTGCTTTAAAAGTTTTATTCTGCTTACATCTTTAAGATACATCTGTAAAACTTCATCTTTGTTTGCAATAACATTAAATGTTTTAACTTCTTCAAAATCTTCTTCGTTATTGTTTTCCGAAAAATTTTCCGACTCTTCTAAATCCAAGTCATTACAGTTTATACTCATTCCTCTTTACTCCCATATAAATTGACAGCTTAAATTACGTTTTTTAAGACGAAATTTTATATGATTTTGTTCCAAAACTTTATAATTTTAATTTAAAGTCCTAATTATAAAGGATTTACAGATAATATTTCAAATTGGTACAATATTTTAAAAGGAGAATATAATGAAACATTTTAGAGGTTCGTTTATATTTACAATCGTATGCCTTATTCTGGCATATCTCTGGTCGCATAAAATGCATGCAGGTTCAGAGCTTGCGTCATTATTCATTGTGCTTGTTTTAAGTATTTTAGAAATAAGTTTATCTTTTGATAACGCCGTAATTAACGCAACAAAGCTTGAAAAGATGACTCCTGTCTGGCAGCACAGATTTTTAACATGGGGTATTTTTATTGCGGTATTCGGTATGAGATTTTTATTTCCCGTTTTGATTGTTGCAATATTTTCGGGTTTAAATTTAATGAATGTTATAGATATAGCGCTTCACGACTCCAACCAATACGCTCATTATCTTCATATAGCCCATCCTCCGATTATAACTTTCGGCGGAGCATTTCTTATTATGTTATTTTTTACCTATTTTTTCAATCACAAAAAAGAACTTCACTGGATTAAACCGATTGAATCGAAAATGTCGCTTCTCGGACATTTTAGAAGCATAGAAGTTATACTGACTCTTATAATTATATATGTTACACAGCATTTTGTAACGGCATCCTCGCGCCATGAAGTAATGATTGCAGGTATATGGGGGATAGTAACTTATTTATTTGTTAATGATTTATCCGAACTTTTGGAGCATCATGCCCCGAATGGTAACGGATGTTCAACAGGCTGTTTCAATTTAAAAAATTCATGCCTGATTAATTTTATATACCTTGAAATTATAGATGCCTCATTTTCTCTTGACGGGGTTCTCGGCGCTTTTGCTTTAAGTAAAGATATTTTAATTATTACCCTCGGACTTTCGATAGGAGCTATGTTTGTACGGTCATTAACACTGCTTCTGGTTGAAAAGAAAACACTTCATGAGTATAAATATTTAGAACACGGTGCTCACTGGGCAATAGGTGCGCTTGCCGTTATTATGTTTATCTCATCATTTAAAGAAGTAAGCGAAGTTATAACCGGATTAATCGGTCTTGTATTCATACTTCTTGCATTTTTCTCTTCCGTAATTTCAAATAAAAAAGAGGCGAAAGAAGAATAAAGTTTTTACATATTTTCAGGATGATTTGAATTAGAAAGTATAATTTCTTTATACTCATTTTTGTTATAGTCAATTCCCCAATCTTTTGTATTTAAAGATTTATACTTGGGTTTCTTCTTTTTCTTTGAAATAAAAGAGGGTTTCATATCATTTTTCATAATTTTATAAAGTTATTTCAAGCTTCATTGACTTATTGCTTACTCTTATAATCATTTTATCTTCGGCAACTTTAACTATATAAAGCGAGCTTGAAATATCTCTTTCCGATAATCTTGACTGTATTTCATAACTTTCAAGTTCGGGCTTTTTGAAATTATGAAGTACAAAAATATCATCAAAAATATAACCTATTAAACTTACGTTATTTTCATAGGAAACACACATAAATCCGCGTTCTGGAGCAATTTCAACACTTGATAAAACCTTAAGTTCGGGTTGCACTTGAATTTCGGATTTTATTTCTTCTGTTTTTTGCTGAATTTCTTTTTCCTGTGCTATCGGAGAAGTTACAATATTGCTCTTTTGTATACTTTCTTCAACTTCTTCTTCTTTAACCCTTGATTCGATTTTTTCTTTTGTAATGGTTTCAGCCTGACCCGGTTCAATATCAACATATACGTCTTCTTTTAAAATCTTTTGAATAATATCGTATTCGCTTGAACCTTCTTCGCTGTTTTTAGCGGAATTATTCTTATAATCAATTCTGATATCAGGATCATATGTTGAAAGCTCGTAATTCTTTTTAATATCGGAAGTTGCAGGTTTTAAAAGACCGGTTTGTTTAACATTCTTATCGAAAACAAAATACTGCCCTTTGCTTTTTGAATTTGAATCTGACTCTTTCTTTGGAACAAGAGAACTCTTGGCATTTTCGTTAAATATATCCGCTTTTCTTTTAATTGAATAATTTTGTCTGTTGGATGCAATAAAAAGAACAATAAAAAAGCCGATTATACCCGTTATTAACATTAACAAAACGTCAAATATGCCAAGATTATACTCCATAAGCTTTGATTGAATTAATTCAAATTTATCCTGCAAAAATTCAATCAAATTGTTTTCAGCGGGAAGTTTTGCAGCATAAGCAAAATTATCCGTATTTTCTAAATCATTATTGGCAATGAGATTTTTATTCTGTCTTTTTTCAAATTTATCAATTACATTTTCCTGTTTTTCCGGTTCTTTTATTTCTTCGGTTTCTTCAGGAGTTTTAACCGGTTCGGTATATTTTTCTTCATCTATGTATTTTTCTTGAATTACTTTTTCGGTTTTTTTCTTTACAACCAGTTCCTTATCGGAACGAATTGCAATTTTACGGTCATTTGCTTTTGCTGCCTTGTTTACTTTTTTTACGCTTGTATCATTTGCGACAGCTTTTGAATAATTAGTCTTTGATTTATTTATTGAATTTTTTATATTATTATTTTTATTTTGAACAAGTTCAGTGCTTTTCTTAGATTTATTTTCGGCAATCTTTGTATTTGCTGCTATTTTTTGTTTTAAATCTGCAGTTTTAGAACCTGCATCAGATTTCTGTACTTTTGTTTGTTCCTTTAGTATATGCTCTTTTAGGACAGGTTCAGGTTTTTTATCTGCAACAACTTGCGGTTTGGCGCTTGAAACAGAATTCTTTATTGCAGATTTAATATTTAAATTAAAATCAACGGGTTTTGTTGTATTAATGTTAATTTTAGTGTAACCGTTGTTAACATCAACTCCCGCATAGGGGTACATTTTTGTATTTACGTTTTGTATTTCCGCAGTATTAATTTTTAAAGGGACAGCAGAATTTCTAGTTTCGGGAAGTAAAATATAATAATTGAGGTCATTTTTCTTAATAACTTTAACGGGTTCACTGTAATCCTTTTTGGTATATAAATTAATGTTATAACTGCCTGTGCTCGTTCTTTGTAATTCAATTCCGTCTAACGAATTTTTATATTCGGAATTAACCGCACCTGCAATATTATTTATAAATAACAATAAAACAATAAGAATAAACCTGCTGTAATGAAATCTGCTCACGTTTTACTAACCTTTTATTTTTTTCTATTGATATTATAATATAAACATCTGATATTGTAAAAGTTTGGATATTACCATGAAAAAGATAGCCGAAAATGAAAATTTTAAATCGGGCACGGCGGTTATAGTCGCCCGTCCGAATGTAGGCAAATCAACTCTTTTAAATAAAATTTTAGGTCAAAAAGTTGCAATAACTTCACCTGTTAAACAAACAACAAGAAAAAAACTTAAAGGAATTTATACCGATTCAACATGCCAGATTATATTGATAGATACTCCCGGTATACATAAACCTGTTAATGAGCTCGGAAATTACCTTTCAAATCAATCTAAAAGCGCTCTTGAAGATGCGGATTTAATACTGTTTCTTGTAGATGCAACGGACATGCAGGGAGCGGGAGATAAATGGATATATGAAAATTATTTAAAAAATGTTAAAACTCCGATTTTACTTGTTGCAAATAAAGTTGATTTAATAAAAGACTTGGAAAAAAGAGAATTAAACATTTTCAGTTATAAAAAAATGTTTGAAAAGAACATTGATACTATTAAAATCAGCGCTAAAACAGGCAGGAACATAGATGATTTAATGGATAAAATTAAATCATATATGCCATACGGGGAAAAACTTTATGATGATGATATTGTATCCGATACTACAATGAGAGAAACGGCATCGGAAATAATAAGAGAAAAGATAATTTTAAATACAAAAGATGAAGTTCCCCATAGCGTTGCGGTTAAAATTGAAGATTATAAAGAATTTGAAGATATAGATAAAATTTATGCAAAAATTATAGTAAATTCAGAAAGCCAAAAGGGAATTATCATAGGGAAAAAAGGCTCAATGCTTCAAACAATCGGTAAAAGCGCAAGGCTTGAGCTTGAAAAAATGTTAGATAAAAAAGTTTATCTTGAAATAAATGTTAAAACACAGAAAAATTGGCTTAAAGATAAAATTGCAATTAAAAATTTAGGATATAACTAAAAAAGCGGTTTAAACCGCTTTTTTATTAACAAAATCTATTTATATCAACACTTAGTCGTGTTGGAACATCGCACGCTGACCTACAACACCGTAAGGATAAGCGTTAATATCGGTTACAATAATCGGGAATACATCAAGGATTTTTGAACGACCCTGTGTACCCGGAACTTTATATTTTTTAGTACTCTTTCTCGGATTAGGTCTTCTCTGTCCGTTAACATCGACAACAATTAAGCAAGGTAAACTTGCCGTATTACCTGCATCATCCTGAATATCACCACCGGGTCTTGCACAGTGGTAATTGGAGTCATTAAATGTTCCGCCCGTAATAGAGGGTTTCGTCGGAAATTCATATCTCATACCGTCAGCTGTAAAGAATGTATAATTTGTTGTACCGCCCCAATCATATGCACTTGAAGTTGAAATAACATTCATTCTGTTCTTAAACATCATAAACAGACTATCTTCTGTTGTGGGTTTAGTCATCGGTTCTGTTTCGATAGGACCGTACCCTTCAAGAGCGATATTAAGTTCAATTACCTGATTTAATGCAGACAAGGCTTTTTTGAGGGCAGACTTATATTCATGTTGTTCTGTATTAACAAGAATAGCAGGAATGGTCAGCGCTGCAATTACACCGATAATAACCAATGTAATTAAGGCTTCAGCCAATGTAAACGCTCTATTCTTCTTTTTCATAACTTTTTTAGGGTTCACTTTTTTTTCCAATGTTAATACATTTTTTTATATTATATACTAATTCTATATTATATTTTTTTTTGTGTCTATATTGTAACAAAAAAACATCCATTTGTACGATGAATTAAGTTTTGTTAATTAACATTTGTTCAAATACTTTATTTTTCAACAGGTTAAAATCCGGAGTTTCGCCTGTCCAAATTTCAAAAGCTTTGATTGCCTGCCAGATTAACATATCTATACCTAAAATATATTTTTTATTATATTTTACTGCTTTTGAAATTAAAGCCGTTTCGAGCGGGTTATATACTATATCGTATACAATAGCATGCTCCGGCAAACTTTCTATATTTTTATCATCTACCGGCGAATTATCTTCATCAAAATTTTTCATTCCCACGGGAGTTGTATTAACAAGGATATCCACATCTTCTAAGCCGTTCATCAGGGAATTTTGAACAGCTTTAATTGTAACAGACGGAAATCTGTCCCTGAGTCCTTTAATAACATCGGATGAGTTTATTACGTTCCGTGTATAAATATCCATATTTTTTATTCCTTTTTTGTACAATCCTGTACAAACAGCTCTTGCAGCACCGCCAGTGCCTATTACTACCGCTTTTTTACCCTCCAGATTTATATCTTTCGGGATGGCTTTCATAAAGCCGAAGACATCGGTATTGTATCCTGTTAGAGTAGTGTCTTCTTCTATTTTTACAGTATTGACAGATCCTGTTAAATTAACATCGTCGTCATATCTTGTTAAAAATAAACCTACCGGAACTTTATGAGGGATGGTTACATTAAAACCGTAATATTTGTTAGCTCTCAAGTATTTTATTCTTGAAACCAAATCTTCGGGTTTTGTTTCGAGTATTTCATAACTACCTTGTATATTTAGTTCCCTAAATGCAGTATTATGTAACAAAGGACTGTAAGAATGTTTTATCGGATATCCAATTAAACCTAATTTATAATTTTGAGTCATCATTCTTCCATCGGTCTTGAGTATTTACAATTTTTATTTGAGCAGGCAATTTTATTGCCTCTTTTTAAGAATTTTTTAACAAGCAAACTTCCGCAATCGGGACATTTTTCTCCTGTTGGTTCAGCCCAGAGGGCAAATGAACAATCGGGATATTTTGAACATCCCCAGAAGAATGTTCCGTATCTTGATTTTCTTTTAACAAGCTCACCATCTCTGCCTGCTTTTTCACATTCCGGACATTTTACACCCGATGATTCAACTATTGAAAACCGTTTTTTACATTTTTCATTCAAACACTGATAATATTTTCCGTAAGGTCCTGTTTTGATAACCATTTCCGAACCGCATTTTTCACATTTTTTATCCGTGGGCTCATCTTCAGGTATTTCAACTTTTTTATCACCATCAAGAGGAAGTGCTGTCTTACATTCAGGATACCCCGAGCATGCTAAAAACTGTCTTCCGAAACGTGAGAGTTTAACAACCATTTTCTTCCCGCAATTGGGACAAACTTTATCTGTTTCAACATCAACTCTTGTCATATTTTTTTGAGCATTATCGAGTGTTTTTGAAAAAGGTTTCCAAAAACCGTTTAAAAATTTAATACTGTCCTGCTTATCTTCCGCTATGTCGTCAAGACTTGCTTCCATTTGAGCGGTAAATTTATAATCCATAATATCCGTAAAATATTCAACAAGTTGTTTACAAACGGCTCTGCCGAGCGGTGTCGGTTTTAAGGATTTATTTTCAATCTTTTCAACATAATTTCTCTGCTGAATTTTAGTAATAATCGGAGCATAAGTAGACGGTCTGCCTATTCCGTATTCTTCAAGCTGTTTGACAAGACTTGCTTCCGAATATCTTCCCGGAGGCTGGGTAAAGTGTTGTTCCGAATTTAATTTTTTTAAATTGAGTTCATCTCCGACTTTTAAATCAGGGAATTTTTTTGCAACTTCAACTTCCTCATCATCGGAATATATTTTTGTAAAACCGTCAAATACAACTTTAGACGAACCCATTTTGAAAATATACTTATCTGCCGTTATATCAACGGTTAAATTTTTAACCTTAGCAGGTGTCATCTGGGATGCCATAAATCTTTCCCAGATTAATTTATAAAGTTTATATTGCTCCGGTGTTAAATATTTTTTAATACTGTCCGGAGTTTTATCAATATATGACGGACGAATAGCTTCATGTGCATCCTGCGTATTTTGCTTTTTCTTAGCATAAACATTCGGCTTTTCAGGATAATACTCGTTTCCGTAATTTGATAATATAAAATCATGTGCAGCATCTCTGGCATCGTCCGATATTCTTGTCGAATCCGTTCTCATATATGTTATAAGACCGTGTGCGCCGTCACCTAAATCAATACCTTCATATAATTTTTGAGCTATCTGCATTGTTTTAGATACACCATAACCCAATTTGGAACTTGCTTCTCTTTGAAGAGTCGAAGTTATAAAAGGCGGTTGAGATTTTCTTTGCGTATCTCTGGGTGTTATTTTGGATACTATATATTTTTTGCCTTTTAAGTTTTTTAAAACCTCGTCTACTTCTTCTTTATTATGAAGCTCTAGTTTTTCATCCTTTGAACCTTTAATAACACGGGATAATTCTGCCGTGAAATCAGATTTTTCTTTGTTTAATAAAGTGTCAACACTCCAATATTCAACAGGAACAAATGCTTCAATTTCATCTTCTCTTTCGCAGATAATTTTAAGCGCAACAGATTGAACTCTTCCTGCAGATAACTTATAGTTTTTCATTTTTTCCCATAAAATAGGACTTATTTTAAAACCTACAAGTTTATCCAAGATTTGTCTTGTTTTCTGTGCTTCAACTTTTAACATATCAATTTGATGATAATTTGCAACTGCTTCTTTTATGGCATGGGGCGTTATTTCGTTAAATACAATTCTGAATATCTTATCTTCGGGGAATTTAAGACATTCCTTAACATGCCATGCTATTGCTTCTCCTTCACGGTCAGGGTCGGATGCAAGATAAATTCTGTCTACCGTTTTTGCAAGCTTATTTAATTCGGTTATAATCTTTTTCTTTTCCGGAATAATTTCAAAAGTCGGTTTAAAATTATTTTCAATATCAAACCCGAGTCCTTTGGAAGCTAAATCTCTGACATGTCCCATTGAAGCTTGAATTATATAATCTTTACCCAAAATTTTTCCGATTGTTTTGGATTTTGCCGGAGATTCGACTATAACAAGAGTTTTATTTGATTTTTCGGTTTTAGTAGCCATAATTACCTATTCACATCTATAATACTTATTGTTTGACTGTTTTATTAAGCCCATCAGTTCAAGTTCGGTTAAAGCAACCATAATTTTGGAAACATCATCCTTAATATTTGTTATAATATCATCAAATGTTTTTGATTCAAGTTCTAAAACTTTTATTATCTTTTTTTGAATATCATTTGCAGGTTCAATATTATTCTGCTTATTGCTTATAATATCCCAACCCAGATAATTTAACAAATCTTCCCCGCTTGATACTATTCCCGCACCATTTCTGATTAAATGATAAATACCCGAAGTATTGGGATTTAAAATATTTCCGGGAATGCACATAAGTTCCCTGTTATAGTCAAGTGCAAGGTTAGCACTAATCATAGCACCGCTTTTGAGGCGGGCTTCTCCGACAAGTGTCCCTTTAGACATTCCGACAACAATTCTGTTTCTTTGAGGAAAATTTTGCGCCATCGGGGGCATACCAAACGGATATTCGCTCAAAATTGCACCGTTAGCTTCAATTATATCGGAATAAAGTTTTTTATTTTGTTTCGGATATACTATATCAATCCCTGAACCTATTACCCCTATTGTTCTTAAGTTATTTTTAAGGGCTAAAGTATGCGCCGTTGCATCAATTCCATATGCAAGCCCCGAAACAATAGTTATATTTGAATTTTTAAAATTGGATATTATGCTTGAAAGTGCAATTTTAGCTTCAGTCGAAGCATTTCTTGAACCCACAACCGAAAGAGCATAGTTATAATCTATGTTTTCAATATTCCCTTTATAATATAAAGCAATCGGATAATCGGGTATTTCTTTTAAATATTCGGGATAATTATTATCTTCTGCCGTTAATAAATTTACATCTTCATATCTTAAAAATTTTTCATAACAAGCATCTGTATCCACTTCGCTTCTTTTTTGAATAAAGCTCCTTGAAGCAGGTATTTCAAAATATTCCGCTACTTTGTTAATTTCTGCGGAATTAACGTTATATGCTTTTTCAACATCATAATCAAAATATTCAAGAAGTTTTGTTTTAAATAAAGGCCGAACATTAATATGGCTTAACGCAACATAATATTTTAATTTATCCGATTCTTTATTTTTCATAAAAGAAAGTTGTTCGACTTTTTTATTCATAAACCTAGTGTAACATAATATTTAATTTTCAAAATTTTTTATTCAAAACTCACTCTATCATCCAGATATGGTTTGATATCAAGCCCGATTGCATTTAATTCTTTATAATCTTCACCGATTTCATATTTTTTATCCGATGAAATCATAATTAAATTTGTTATGTCAAAAACATCTTCTTCTATATTAAAAAATGTTTTATAGTATATTTTATTTGAGGTTTTTCCGCTGTAACAATCCGTATTTTTAAAATTATCTTTATATTTCTTCATAAGATTTTGAACAAATATATTTTTCTTATTTAAAATATCCGAGCTTGAAGGCATATTTGAAACAAAAATCCCGTCTGATTTTAAATGAATTTTAATTAAATTTAAGTATTCTTCGCTTATAAATCTTTCGTCAATTCCCTCATTTCCTGCAACATCAACAACAATTAAATCATATTTCTTGCGTGTTGTTTTTAAATAAATGAGAGCATCCTGAAGATGAAAATTAAATTTTTCATTATTTTTAAAATTGAAATATTTTTCAGCAAGAGGAAAAATATATTCCTCAATATCAACAATATCAATTCTTTTTAATTTTTTAAATATTTTTTCGTATTGATTAATAATAATTCCCGAACCGAAACCGATAAATAAAATATCTTTTATACTTTTATTCATAAGATAAGGAATAAGAAAATAGTTAATATACGGCAGATTACCTTTATATTCCTTGGTTTTAATATATCCTGCCTGATAAGTATCAAGGTATTTTAAAAATCTTCCGAATTTATTTTCGACAATGTAAATTGAATGAAAATCGGACTCTTTTTTAAAAAGAATTTTTTCTTTAATATTAATATCCGTTTTTTTGATTAAATCTTCAGCAGGTTTGTGAATTGCAAGCTTTTCAGGAATTATAGTCAAAATTAATTTTCTTTCTTTTTAATTAATTTTGAAACGATATTCAAAACAAGAAGTACGCCGATTAAGCTCAAAGCGCCGATTATAAATTTACTTTTTGTCGTAACGACAAAAATCGACAATAAAGCGCAAACCATTGAAAAACCTGCAAGCAACAGTACGAGTTTATCCTGCGATAAGCCGGCATGTAGAAGCTTGTGGTGTATATGTTCGGCATCAGCTACAAAAGGACTTATTCCTTTCATTATTCTTCTTATCGAAGAATACGCAACATCCATCATAGGAACAGCAAGAATTAAAATGGGAAGATACATCGATATTCCGCCCGTATATTTAACAACACCGTTGACAGATAATGTTGCAAGCAAAAAACCTGTATACAAAGCACCTGAATCTCCCATAAAGATTTTTGCGGGATTATAGTTAAAAGTTAAAAACGCAAAGACAGCGCCCATTAAAATAAAAGCCATAAGAGCATTAATTGAAGTAACAGGAGCAAGTACAATGGATATAATACCTATTGCAAGAGATGAAATACTTACTATTGAACCTGCAAGCCCGTCTATGCCGTCTATAAAATTAATTGCATTAGTAATACCCACTATCCAAAGCAGTGTAATGGGATACGAAAACCAGCCGAGGTCAATATTAGCACCCCAAGGGTTATAAAGCGTTTCTATTCTAACACCTAAAAGTATAACTATTGTTGCTATTGCAATTTGTATGAACAGCTTAAATTTTGCATTTAAGCAATATACGTCATCAATAAAGCCCATAAGAAACATAAGAGAACCGCCCGTAATAATAGCGGAAAGCCCCTGACCTTTCGGGTAATAGCTTAACAGTATAAGAAAGAAAAAAGTCAGCATAACGGAAAGCCAGATGGCTACTCCGCCAAGACGTGAAATTTTTCCGTGATGTATTTTTCTTTCATTCGGAACATCTACAAGTCCGACTTTTTTTGAATAATATATTACGCAGGGAACAATAAATATCCCCAGAAGATATGCTATTATTGTACCTAATATATGCGCCTGTGATAACTTAATCATTCTAATTCCTTACATATTTTTATAGAGAGGAAATCTTTTACATAATTCCAAAGATTGTTTTCTTAAATTTTCTTTTGTGTCACGGTCAAGTATAGCATCTGCAATTATTTTTGCAATTATTTTCATTTCAGGAACTTTCATGCCCCGTGTAGTTGTTGCAGCCGTTCCTATTCTGACCCCTGAAGTTATAAAGGGACTTTGCGGATCATTTGGAACAGTGTTTTTGTTTGCCGTTATGCCGACTTCTTCAAGCAGGTTTGCAACATCTTTCCCTGTTCTGTTCAGTTTTCTAAGGTCTATTGTCATAACGTGATTTTCCGATTTTCCGCCGACAATATCAATTCCGTTATTAATTAATTCTTGAGCCAGATATTTTGAATTTTCAACAACCTGTTTTGCATATTCTTTAAATTCTTCGCTTTGAGCTTCTTTAAGCGCTACCGCTTTACCTGCAATAATATGTTCCAAAGGTCCGCCTTGAATTCCGGGGAATACGGCTTTATCAATTCCTGCGGCATGTTCTTCTTTGCACATAATAATTCCGCCTCTCGGACCTCTTAAAGTTTTATGAGTTGTTGTAGTTACAAAATCAGCATAAGGTACGGGGCTCGGGTGAACTCCGGTTGCAACAAGAGCTGCAATATGAGCTATATCCACCATTAAATATGCACCGACACTTTTTGCAATATCGGAAAATCTTTTAAAATCAATAATTCTTGAATAGTTGCTTGCGCCTGCAATAATTAATTTCGGTTTATGTTCATGCGCTTTTTTTTCAACATCGTCATAATCTATAACGCCGTTTTCATCAACGCCGTATGAAATTACATTATAATTAATTCCCGAAAAATTAACGGGTGAGCCGTGGGTTAAATGTCCGCCATTTGATAAATCCATTCCCATAACGGTATCGCCTGTTTTTAGAGCATATAAAAATACCGCCATATTAGCTTGTGCGCCTGAATGAGGCTGAACATTAGCATGGTCGCATCCGAATAATTCGCAACATCTTTTTTGCGCCAATTCTTCAATTTTATCTACATTTTCACAACCGTTATAAAATCTTTTATAGGGTTTGCCTTCAGCATATTTATTCGTTAAAACACTTCCGCATGATGCCATAACTGCAGGGGAAGTAAAATTTTCGGATGCAATAAGTTCAATTGTATTCCTTTGTCTTTCAAGTTCAAGCTCAATATAATGAGCAACCTCGGGGTCCGTATTTTTAATTATATCCAGTTCCATATTGCCTCCTTGAAAATTAGTCGTCTATTTAATTTTACACAAAACAAATTACTATGGCAAAATGATTTTGAATTTTAATTCGATATATAAATGTAAGATTTTTATTTCCCGATAGCCCGCTTAACTTTTCTTGAGTCAAACCGAGTTTAACTCTATAGAATTTTAAATTATTTCTGAATGTAAGACACGGATTGCATCAATCAATATAATCATTAATTCTTTCAGGGTCAAGGTACATATTTAATTCATCCGGACCTCTGTATAAACCTGTTATTTTTGATTTTTCAATTGCATCTTCAATCTGTTTTTCGGTATTAAAATCCGTTCCTCTAAATCCCATTTTATGATAAAAAGGAACGGGCGAACCTGCATCATAATTCACGGTGCAGGCAAAAAGGCTTACTCTTCCTCCATATCCCATATCAAAGCTTCTTTTGACAGCTTCTTTTATTAAAAATTTTCCCGCATTATGCCCCTTGGAATAAATAAGGGCAATTTCTGCCGTTCCGTTATTTTTTGAATAAAAATCGTTGTTACATTCAAATACGTCCTCATTGTTTATAACTTTCATTGCAGCTTTAATTCTGTTATTTTTCGAAGTTAAAACATAATATTTATCTTTATATATTTCAAGTTTTGCTTTTGTACCATCTATTTCAACTTCTCTTATTTCCGGCAGAAAGAACGGACAGGCTCTTCTGTAATTTTTTATCATATTGTTTACTTTTGCATCAAATTCATTTCGTCCGTATTCTCCTGCTATATCTTTATAACCGCCCTTAAAATTCGTTTTATTTAAGGTCGGCAGGGAATAATTATAAAATTTGATTTTTTCTATATTCATAATTTTTTAAAAACAAAAGGATAAAAAAATTGCTTTTTTGAATTATTATCCTAAATACTCTTTAATTCTTTCAGGGTCAAGGTACATAAATACACCTTCGATATCTACATCTTTTCCTGTTTTTTCATATCTTTGAATTTCTTTATCAATTATTGATTGTTCTTTAGGGTCAAATGCTTTAAATCCTAACTTATTATAAAAAGGAATGGGTGAACCCGCTTTTTCGAATATATTGCAGGCAAATATTATAACTCTTCCCTCGTAACCGAGCTTAAAACTTTTTTTAACAGCCTGTCTAACCATTTCTCTGCCTGCGCCGTTGCCTTTTGAATAAAGCCCTTTAATCTGGATTGCACCGATGTTATCGGAATAAAAATCGGATGAACATCCTTTGGTTTTAGATTCTTGTATGCGCAGACTCATTGTGGCTTTTATATCGCCAATGCCTGATTTTAAGACATAAAAACCGTTATCATACGAAACGAGAGTCAGTTTATTTCCGTTAACATTAACCGCTTCTTTTTTACAACTTGTTGCCAATGTATTATTGTGATTTATGTGTAGCCTTAAAATTTTATCAAATAAAATTTTATCCTCATCAGATTTGATATCTTTATATCCCGTAAAAGCCGGTTTTTGAACTTTCGGGCAGGAATTAGAATATATTATCGGATTAATTCTTGTGATTTTCATATATTTTTACAAAACATAAAAAAGTTAAAAATTGCTAGGGTGAAAGAATGACCATTTCACAGTTTTTGCAATCAAATTTGAGCGGATATTTCACATTTTTTTCATCAACAAGATAAAGTTCTTCCCTGCTTTTACAGTCCAGGAATGCTCTTTTAAGGCAATGTTTTGTTCTCATTAATTCACAATTTTTCTTATTTTTTAATTTTTCAAAGCTATCCTGCTTTACCTTGCATCCGCAAAGTTCATAAAATTCCCGAGCTTTTAAATTATGAACATTTAATCTGTAATCGCCCTCATCTTGCGGAAATTTTGCTATGTCCAGGGGTGACTGCTTTTTAACTTTATATCTTGATAAAATAAGCTCTTTTAATTTCTCAACTAACTCTCTTCTTAATTCATTTATTCTTGAAACGGGAAGAAAAGGAATATTATCGGTTTTAAATTTGACATTTTTTGTAAAAAACGGGGTATCGGAGGTTTTTGATAAAGATTTTATAAAATTATCTTTCATTTTATTTTTATCTTTAGCAATTTCCGAAATTTCAAATTCAACAAAAGTTTTATTGTTATCTTCATCAAAAACGGTTATTTTGTTTTCAAAAATTTCAAATGAAACATCAAGTTTCCTTTGGATTTTACTGTTTTTAAGTTTTTTATTAAACTCTGTATCGAGATTTCTATAAACACTGTCCCCTTTTTTCAAATTAAAAAGTTTTTTATTCGGATAGATTTTATAGCCGTCTTTTATTTTATCGGCTTTATTTACAAGACATCCCGAAAGAGAATTATTTGAAATAAATATTAATCCGTCCTGCGAAGATATTTCCTGATTTGTTTTAATTGTAAAATTATCTTCGCTTATCGAGAGGATTTTTCCTATAAATTCACCTATTGACTTCGGGTTTAAAAAATTATAAATATTATCTTTTTTATTGAATAAATAATCGTCAGAAAATCCTCTGTTAAATGTTTTTTCCAATTTCGGAACAAAATCTGCCACAACCCTGCCTTTTGAAATTCTCGGGTATTTTTCCAGAAGTTTATGGTAATAATAAACGTTATTTTTTATGTAATTTTCATCTTTCAATCTTCCCTCGATTTTAAAACTTACTATTCCCGCTTTAATAAGTTTATCAAGGTGATTGGAAAGGTTATTATCTTTTAAGGATAGGAGATACTTGTTCTTTACAAGGTATTCTCCTTTTTTATTTATTAAAGAATATTGCTTTCTGCAAGCTTGGGCACATTCACCCCTGTTTGCGCTTCTTCCTCCTATATATGAAGATAAGTAGCATTGCCCCGAATAACAAACACATAAAGCACCCGCTACAAAATGCTCAAGCTCAATATTTGTATTCTTTCTTATTTTTTCAATATCTGCTAATGATAATTCCCGTGCAAGAATTACTCTTTTTAAACCGATATCTTCAAAAAATTTAACTTTTTCCAAGCTCCTTATATCGCATTGAGTACTGGCATGAAACACTATCGGCGGAAGTTTATTCTCTATTGCCAGATTTAAAATCCCGAAATCTTGAATAATAACGGCATCAACCTTTATCTTATATAGCTCTTTTATGATCTCTTCCGCTTTTATAAGTTCATCGTCATTAAGAATGGTATTTAAAGTTACATATACTTTAACATTAAACAAATGCGCATATTCGACTGTTTTTTTGATATCTTCAATAGAGTTAGATGCACCTTGTCTTGCGCCGAAGAGATTAGCACCGATATAAACGGCATCTGCGCCTGAATTTATAGCATCAATTGCCGTGGTATAATTTTTTGCGGGGGCTAAAAGTTCAAGTTTCTGCATAAAAAATTATTCTTCCGTTTTTTCTCTTCCTTTTCTTGTAAGTTTAAAGAGCTTTTCGCTTACAAGTTTTTCTCCGACCCAGTGAGCAATAAGTTTTCCGTTTTCATCATAAACGAATTGCTCATCATCCTCAGCCGAAAGAGAAACATTAATGAGATTACCAAATCTTGAATATCCCATTGTTTTCATATAGTCATTTTTATATTCAACAACATCAAATCTTAATAAATTACCGAAAATATTGTAGTAATATATTACTTCCCTTTCGTCCTTATAAGTTACGGCATATGAAAGAAGTGTTTCTTTAAAATAAAAAGGACAAAGCACTCTTGAATCTATTTCATATACCTTGTTTTTAATTGATTGTATGTTTTCTTTCCTGTTAGGATCTTTAAGATAATCACGATAAAATGATTTTTCTATTTTTCTCGGCAAATCTTTAAACAGCTCTATTCTTGCCGTTGCTTCATTATATCTTATTCCGGCTTTTATAACTTCTTCCTCTTCTTCGGCAATTGCAAATGAAAAAAGAAGTATTGCAATAACCAAAAATAGTTTACTTATTGTCTTTTTCATAAAATTTTTCAGCCTTTCCGATTATCTCATCCGCATTTTTTAAAGGTACGATTTCTTTGTTGCTTCTAAAATATGTAAGTTGTCTTTTTGCAAAATTTCTTGTGTGCTGTTTTATTTTTTCAATAATTTCTTTTTTACCATTATACAATTCTTTGTCAAAAAATTCTTTATATCCGATTGTTGAATATAAAATTTTATTGTCCGGATATTTTTCTTTATTTCTTTGCCATTCTTCTTCCAGTCCGAGTTCAATCATCTCATCCACTCTTTTATTTATTCTTTCATAAAGAACATCTCTTTCAATATCAGGCATAAGATAGCATACATCATATTCGGGATTTTCTTTTCTTTTATATTCGCTTATCGGCATATTAAGTTCAATGCACATTTCAATAGAGCGTATAACCTTATCTTTATTATTCGGATGTATTAAAGATGCTCTTTTAGGGTCAAGCTTGTTTAATTTTTCCCAGAGCGAATTATTATCCGATTTAGAAAGCTCTTCTCTTAATTCTTTATTTATTTTACATTCGGGTAATGCTTCTTTATTTAATAAACTTTTTATATAAAACCAGGTTCCGCCTGCTATAATCGCTCTTTTATTTTTTAAAAAAATTTTATCAAGTGCTTTTGTTGCTTCCAAAACAAAATCACCTGCGGAAAATTCTTTTTCAACCGTTAAAATGTCAATTAAATGATGCTTAATTCCGCACCGCTCTTCCAATGTCGGTTTTGCGCTTACAATATCCAAATCTTTATAAACAATTCTTGAATCGGCACAGATAATTTCGGCATCAAGTCTGTTCGCCAGTTGTATCGCCGTTGTTGTCTTCCCCGACGCTGTCGGACCTGTCAGAATTAGAATTTTTTTGTTCATAACAGTTAAATATTATCATAACAACATAAGATACAAAATATATGTGGATAAATAAATTAACAACGCTCAAAATAGGGTTAAATGAAGTAAGAGCCTTTAGTATACCCATTAACATAAAAGCAAGACAGAATATTGCATAAAGTCCGATTGATATGCCGAAATTTTTAAATATAAATTTAAAGCATTCAAGATATGCATTTAAAGGTTTTAGAAAAACGTTTTTGGCTTCCGTTTTAATAAATGCCGGAGGTAAAAACATAAAGAAAAAATTAAAAACGGAATATAAAAGAGTAAAAGTAATCTGCCACCCGTAAAGTATAAACATTTTATCCGATGAAAGATTATTTATATAGTCAAGATAAGCATTACTGTCCCCTGATATAGCCGAAATGTCTTTCATTAAAAATGACGGGTCGCCAAATGCTTTTAAAGATATTGCTATTGCTATGTATGATACAAGTACTATTGCGATTGAATAGATAATTATTGCTATTATTGAGGGAATAATATTTTTTCCCGCACCTTCAAAAAATACTCCCGTTAAAGGCTTTTTTTCTTCTTTTCCCGCTTCATCAAATAATTGAAGCCATCCTCCGAAAAATACGGCAAATAAAAGAAATATGCACACAAGTACCAAAAGCCCGAATATTTTCGGCTGAAGTATAAATACATAAGGGATAAATAAACTTAATAAGATTAAAAATAACACCAGAAATAAAGTTATTGCCGGAGAATTATTTACGTCTTTAAAAGATTTTTTTATTAATTTTGAAATCATTTTTACCCCTTGTTTACAATCAATTAAAATTTACAAATCCTTTCAAATAATCTATTATTAAATATAGTACGAGCAATCAAAAATACAAGGTAAAAAATGTTAAAATTTTCAAAAAAACACAATTACTCAGGAGTCCTGATTTGCACCGAGGGTATAGACGGCTCGGGAAAATCAACTCAAATTGAACTTTTATATAGCTGGCTGAAATCAAAAAATGCGGATGTAATTTTAACACAGTGGAACAGCTCCGAGTTAATTGCAAATACTACAAAAAAGGCAAAAAAGAAAAATTTGTTATCCGGAAGAACATTTTCTCTTCTTCATGCCGTTGATTTTGCGGACAGGTTGGAACGAACAATTAAACCTGCCCTAAAAGCGGGATTTATTGTCCTTGCAGACAGATATGTATATACTGCTTTTGCAAGAGATGTCGCAAGAGAGGTTGACCCCAAGTGGGTTAGAAATTTATACGGTTTTGCAATTAAACCCGATTTAACCTTTTATTTCGATGTATCTCCGAGAGATAGTCTGGAAAGGATTTGCTCAAACAGACAGCCGGGGTATTATGAAGCCGGAATGGATATGAAATTATCCAACAATCCTTATAAAAGCTATGTAATATTTCAAAACAGAATTGCCGAGCAGTATAGAAATATGCTTGATGAGTTTGATTTGATAAGAATTGATGCCAAGGATTCAATTCACAAAAAACAGGAGTTTATAAGAGCAAAGGTTTTAGAAGTTTTACAAAAAAATAAAATTAAGGTTGAAGATGAAAACAAAAGAAAAACTAAATAAAAAATCAAAAGAAATAAAAAAAGCGCACGGATATGACGGTATGCTTATAGTGGTTGAGGGAACGGACGGTTCGGGAAAATCAACTCAGGTTAATATGCTTTCTCAATTTATTAAAGATAAAAGCTACGGTTGTACGGTTTCCGAATGGAAAACTTCAAGACTTATATCGGGTGTAATTAATGAAGCAAAAGAAAAAAATATGCTGAATACCACAACATACTCTCTTCTTTACGCAGCAGACTATACCGACAGACTTGAAAACGAGATAATTCCCGCCCTGAAAGCAGGTTTTGTCGTTTTAATGGATAGATACATTTATACGGCATACGTTAGAGATTCTGTCAGAGGACATGACATAAACTGGGTAAAAAATCTGTACGGTTTTGCGCCGAAGCCTGATTTAGTGTTTTATCTTAATGTTCCGACCGAAATTTTAATAAAAAGACTTATAGCAAAGAACGGCGTTCTTGATTACTTTGCATCAGGCAGAGATATAGGTCTTTCAACGGATATTTACAGCAGTTTTGAAATTTATCAAAAAAGATGCCTTGAAGAATATAAAAAACTTAAAAAAGAATATAATTTTATTGAGCTTGACGGCACAAAATCAAAAGAAGAACTGCACGAAAAAATTAAAACAAAAGTTCAGGAGCTTCTTGATAAAGGATTTGTTCAATAAAAGCTATAAACTATTGTTTCTTTACTTCATTATGAGCAATCTTATCTTTTAATTTAACACCGAGAGTTATGCCGATGCTCGTGAATAATGCCAATGAAACATAAGTTAACAACCCGAGAACGTTTGTTTTTGCTATTTTTTTCACTAAATCCGGACTGAGTGTCTTTTTAGCAAGTCCGAGTCCTTTTATTGTTGCTAAACTTTCTTCGGCAATAACCGGTAAAAATGATGCAAATGCTAATTTTCCGGCATTGTTTTTAATAAAATCACCGGCTTTATCAAGTTTATTTTTAGGCTGTTCGCCTTCCGCTTTTTTGGTTTTTAAAAGAGAAATTAATAGTATCGGCAATACCAACATACTTGCAGCACGGCTTTTTTGGAGTATTTTGCCGAATTTTGAACAATTTGCATTCAATGCATGTCCTATTTCATGGAAATTAACCAACTTCATACCATTTTCAGGAAGTACAATTTTTTTACTTGCGTCTGCATAAAATGCATTCATACCGTCTAAAACCTGATTTTGTACATTGGCTACCATATCTTTGGTATAACTTTCGGGCAAAAACCTTGCAAATCCTTTTTTAACTTCTTTTTTTAATACTCCGGAAATTTCTTCGGCATTATAAGAAGTAGCTTTAAGTATGCTTACACCTTTTTTATCAAGTCCTGATGTTTTAATTGCCTCTTCGGTAGCCTTGCCAATCTGTTCAAACTGATCTTTTGTTAATGTGGTATTTATTTTAGCCATTTTAAACATAATGCTTGGAGAAATAAAAATCGGTGCACAAATTTTTACTAAATTTGAAGCCAGAATTCCTGCAGCACACCCGCCTGCTTTTTTTAAAATACCCGGTTTTTTATACTGTATTTGTTCTGCTGAGCAATTATTAACACCTGTTACATTCGTCATAATAAATCCTTTAATTCTTGATGCACACTACATTAATTAATAAAACAAAACATATTTAATTATTTACAATTAGTACAATAAATCTATCATAAATTTACAAACAGTAACAATTAAATTTATGATACAATTATTAAATATTAAGGGGTTTTTATGGAAGATAAGAAGACACTCATTTTAATAGACGGGCATGCGTTAGCGTTCAGAATGTTTTTTGCGTTGGAAAGAACGGGAATGCAAACAACCGAACATATTCCGACTTGGGCGGTTTACGGATTTTTTAAGGCAATATTTGACCTTTTAGCCGATAAAAAACTCTTGATTAAACCCGATTCAATAGCTGTTGCATTTGATGTATCAAAAGCAACATTCAGACTTGAAAAATATCCCGAATATAAAGCAAACAGGCTTACCATGCCCGATACTTTAAGAAGCCAGCTTGACACAATTCAAGAAGGATTGAATGCTCTTGATATTCCGATTTATACAAGTATGGGATACGAGGGAGATGACGTTATAGGAACAATATGCTCCAAAGCTCGTAAAGAAGGGCATAAAACATATATTTTAACGGGTGATAAGGATAGTTTTCAGCTTGTTGACGACGATGGGCTTGTAACGGTTTTAATTCCTCAAAAAGGTGAAATTAATAAATATAATAAAGAAAAAGTATTCGAAAATCTGGGTGTATACCCTTCTCAGGTTGTTGATTATAAAGCATTATGCGGTGATACATCCGATAATATTCCGGGAATCAGAGGAATAGGGCCTAAAAGTGCATCCGGATTACTAAATGAATACCAAACACTCGACAAAATCTATGAAAATATAGACAAAATCACAAAAAAATCCCTGAAAGAAAAACTTATTGAAGGCAAAGAAAGTGCTTATTTATCACAATTTCTGGCAACAATAAAAAAAGATTTGGATATAAATTTTAATTTTGAGTCTGCCTGTCTTACAATTCCCGACAAGGAAAAGGTAAAAGCCTTTTTCCAAAAGGTTCAATTTTATTCTTTTGTAAAAAATATTGATAAATTACTTCTGCCGTTCAGTGAAATCGGAAAAAATTCAATTTGCGCCTCAGCCGGCGACAATAAAAATTCTCAATTGTCCTTGTTTGGTTTTGAAGAAGAAAAAAAAGAAGAAAAATTTGAAAAAAAAGAGATAAAAAAGCTTGATATAAATCATTCTAAAGAATTTCTTTCAAATATAAAAAGCGGAGATAAAATATCTTTTCTTGTTGATTTTATGGAAAACGATATGTGTTATATAGCACATAATTCAACCGTTGCAAAAGCAAGAATAACAGATGTTAAAGACATTCTTCAAAATGAAAATATTAAAAAATGTACTTATGATTGTAAAAGCATAAACGAAGAAATAAAAGGAATAATATCCGATGTTCAACTTTCAAGCTATGTAAAAGACTCGTCAAGAAAACACGACCTTATTACTCAAATAAACGAGTGCCTCGGAGCAGTTCCCGATGAAGAAGATTATTATCTTTTATGTTCATATATTCTTGATTTGGATGAATATTACAATAAAAACTTAACCCAAAAAGAGCTGGAACTCATAAATAAAACAGAACTTCCCTTAAGCTTTGTTTTAAAAGATATGGAGGATACGGGAGTAAAACTTGATACAGAGTGCTTAAAATCCATAGGGGATGAAATTGATGTTAAAGTTAAAGATTTTGAAGAAAAAATTTACACTGAAGCAGGATGCACTTTTAATATAAACTCTCCAAAACAAGTTGCAGAGGTTCTTTTTGATAAAATGCAAATTAAACCCAAGAAGAAAGGAAAATCCGGAAATTATTCAACAAATGCTAAAATACTGGACGAACTTGCGCTTGATTACGAGATAGCATCAAATATACTTGAGCATAGACAATTAATGAAATTAAAAACAACATATATCGATGCTCTTCCTAAACTTATTAAAAGCGACGGCAAAATTCACACTCATTTTAATCAAATAGTAACAACAACGGGAAGATTATCTTCATCAGACCCGAATTTACAAAATATTCCGATTAGAACGGATTTTTCAAACAGAATAAGGGGGGCTTTTATTCCGTCAAATGATAATTCCTATATAATGAGTGCGGATTATTCACAGGTAGAATTAAGACTTCTTGCACATTATTCGGGAGATGAAGTACTTATTAATGCTTTTAAAAATGATATTGATATTCATAAAGTAACCGCATCAAAAATATTTAATGTTCCAATGGATGAAGTTACAAAAGATATGAGAAGAAAGGCAAAAACCGTTAATTTTGGAATTGTATACGGACAAACCCGTTACGGACTTTCTTCAACTTTAAAAATTGACCCGTGGGAAGCACAAGAACTTATTAATAAATATTTTAAAACATATCCTAAAATTTCACATTATATAAATTCAACCTACGAAATGGTTAATGAAAAAGGATATGTTGAAACACTCTTCGGAAGAAGAAGATATCTCGGAGCCGAATTAAATTCAAGAAATGCAAACATAAGAGATTTTGCAACACGCGCCGCCATAAATGCTCCGCTTCAGGGAACAAGTGCAGATATAATTAAAATGGCAATGGTGGATTTGCATAAAAAATTAAAAAATTATAAATCTAAAATGATACTCCAAATCCATGATGAACTTGTTCTTGAAGTACCCGAAAATGAACTTGAAGAGGTTAAAAAATTAACAATTGAAGCAATGGAGTTGAATCAGCCTTTAAAAGTGCCTCTAAAAGTTGAAGTAGGATACGGAAAAACATGGATGGAGAAATAATATGATAAAAAAATTACTTATACTTACGATTATAATGCTATTTTCTCTTGTTTATGCCGATGACAGCGTACTTCAAAGAAGTTATAAAATATACCCTAAAGACGCAGACAGCTTATTTATGTATGCGCTAAACGCCATAAGCTCGGATTACAGATATAACATATTTGAAATTCAAACAAAAAACGGCTATATTTTGTTTGCAAACGGTTCAAAATATTATCTTTTAACAGTTACAAAAAGATATCAGAATCAATCCGAAGTTAAAGTAATGCCGAGAAACAGTGATTTTTCACTCGGATATGAAACTGCTCAAAATATTTTTGCTTTAATAGATAATGAAATTAAAAAACCGATGGAGCTTGTTAAATAAAATGGAACAGCAAAAATATGCCGAAGTTCTCGTTGATATAAATAAGCTGGGTACAAAAACTTTCAGCTATATTATTCCTGATGATTTAAAAAATGAAATTAAAATAGGACAAAGTGTAACTGTTCCTTTCGGAAGAAGAAAAGAAGGTCTGAAAGCCTATGTTGTAGGTTTTACAAATTATCTCGAAGAAGGAATAAAAGCAAAACCTATAGAAAATATTCTTGAAACCACACCTTTATTTTCTCTTGAGTACTTAAAACTTCTGGAATGGGTAGCGGAGTATTATTTTTGCGATATTCAGGCTGTTCTTAATACCGCATTGCCTCAAAAATTTTTTGAAAAAAATGTAAAAAAATACAGGAAACCGAAAAAAGAAAATATTATTTACGATTTTGACAAAGAAAATGATGAAATAAAATTATCGCCCGAACAGGAAAATGTATATAAGGAAATTAAAAGAACAAACCCCAAAACATCCTTAATATATGGGATTACAGGTTCAGGGAAAACGGAAATTTATTTTAAATTAATCGAAGACACTATTAAAAGCGGAAAAAATGTTATTTTCTTGGCACCGGAAATCGCTCTTGTATCTCAACTGACTATTAGAACAATCGAAAGATTCGGAAAAGAATCCGTCGCAATATGGCATAGTTCTATAACGGAAGCGGAAAAATATGAAACATGGAAAAAATTAAAAAATAATGAAATAAAAATCCTGTTTGGCGCAAGAAGTGCTGTTTTTGCACCTATAAAAAATGTTGGGCTGATTATTATTGATGAAGAACACGACCAGAGCTATAAACAAACCATGCCAAATCCGAGATATAACGCAAAAGACGTTGCAAAAAAACTTTGCGAACTATATAACTGCAACCTTGTATTGGGTTCGGCTACTCCATCCATAGAAAGTTATTATGAAGCCGTTAATACAAATTCTTTGTTTACCCTGAAAACAAGATATAATAACGCAAAGCTTCCTTGTGTTACCGTTGTTGATATGAAAGAAGAAAGAGCGGAAAAAAACTACTCTCTTTTTTCAAGAACACTTGTTAAAAATGTCAAAGAAACAATCGAAAGAGGCGAGCAGGTAATATTTTTAATAAACAGGAGAGGATTTGCAAGCTATACGCAGTGTATGGAATGCGGAGAGGTTATAATGTGCGAAAAATGCGCAATTCCGCTTATTTATCATAAAGCGACAAACTCCCATAAATGTCATTATTGTAACTCGGAAAAGCAAATAACAGCCTGCCCCAAATGTAATTCAACCGCATTAGAGCATTTCGGGCTTGGTTCGGAAAAAGTCGAAGAAACGGCAAGAGTATTTTTTCCGGAATACAGAATTGAAAGGCTTGATTCGGATAGTTTAAATCAGAAAAACAAACATATTGAAATTTTAAAAAGGTTTCAAAAGGGTGAAATAGATATTTTAATCGGAACTCAGATGATTGCAAAAGGTTTGGATAATAAAAACGTTACGCTTGTCGGGGTTATTAATGCTGATTTAAGCTTCAATCTCCCTGATTACAGAAGTTCGGAACGTGGTTTTTCAATATTAACACAGGTTGCAGGACGCTCGGGACGTGGAGATAAAGAAGGGAAAGTTATTTTCCAAACTTATAATTCAAGCAATGAATTTTTAAAAAATGCAAAAGAACAGGATTATGAAAATTTTTATGAAACCGAATCCGCACTTCGACAAATGTTCAACTATCCTCCGTATTCAAAAATGATAAGAATAATACTGTCTTCCAAAAATGAATACAGAGCGCAAAAAGCATCATCCGAAATTGAGCTTAATTTATCGAATTATCTTAAAAAACTTTCGTATGACGAGGCAACAGAAATACTGGGACCGGTTGAATGCATAATTAAAAAGATAAAAGAAGAATACAGATATAATATAATAATTAAAAATCAACTCGGCATAACAGGACACAGAGCGGTATTGAGGTTTTTAAAATCCGTAAAACTTCCGTCGGATATTAAAATGGTTACGGATATAGACCCGAGCGATATATTATAATTTTAGTGCTGTTCGGGTGCTGTCTGCTGGTTGGCATTGTCAGCGGCTCTCATTTCCTGAAGTCTTTGCTGACCGTTCATAACAACCTGATATAGTTTGTTTAAATCCTGCTCAAGATTGTTTAATAATTGCTGAGCATAGCTTTGAGATTCTTCTTTCATTCTTATCGAATCATTTTTTGCACTTAATCTTAATTCTTGAGCTTCATTAAAAGCAGCCATTTTTATCTGCTGGCATTCATCAAAAACGGTCTGTCTGAATTTTTCGGCATATTCTTCCATTGCTTTATTTAAGCTTGATTCATTCAGAAGCTTGTATCTTTGATTTTCGGCATCCTGAATAATCCTTTCCGCTTTTAATTTTGCTTCCTGTAATATTTCATCTTTCTTTTTTAAAATTATTTTTGCATCATTAATTTCATCAGATATCGCATTAGGAAAAGCATCAACAATTCTGCACAATTCTTTTGAATTTATAAGTATACGTCCCGGAAAAATACCCGGACTTTCATCTAAAAGTGCGGTTAAATCATCTATTAAATCGAACATTTTTTCTGATTTAGACATTTTATTTTAAACCTTTCCTGTGTTCTTCTGTAAATATTCTACTACATTTTTCGGGACAAATTTTGATATATCCGTCTTATAATTTGATAATTCTTTAACTATACTGGATGAAATAAAATTATGCTCGGGTTTGGTTGACAGAAAGACAGTATCAATATCGGGTGCTATAACTTGATTTGTCTGGCAGAGCTGTACTTCATATTCGAAATCCGTAATTGTTCTTAAGCCTCTGATTAGAAAATTTGCTCCGACGTTTTTCGCATACTCAACCGTTAAACCGTTAAAACTTGCAACGGTAACATTTTTCATATTTTTTACAGCTTCTTGAATTAGCTCCACTCTTGTTTGAACAGGCAAAAGTGATTTTTTTTCCGAATTGTTCAATACGGCAATAACAACTTCATCAAACATTTTTCTTGCACGTTCAAGCACATCAAGATGCCCGTTTGTTATAGGATCAAAACTGCCCGGATATAATGCTTTTTTTACTTTTGGCATATTATTATCTGTCATAATTCATATTATATTATCAACAAACAATTATATCCAAAAATTAAGACAGCATTTTAAAAAATGTAAATATTTCTTTACAATTCGGGTGGTACTGTAACCGCATCGGAATTTCCGTTGATTAATTCAATGAGTTTATCCTGCCAGCCGACATCTTTTTTCAAGAAATAGTCAGCTCCGCCGTTTAAGCATCTTACCTTGTTTTCAGCTTTATTTGAAGCGGTAATAACAATTATTTTTGTATCAAGATTGTTCTGCGCAATGATTTTTTTGGTTTCATTCAAAAGAGTATATCCCTCTTGTTCGGTTGAAACAAATAAATCCATAACTACATATTTAAAACTCGAATGCACAAAAGCGTTTAATCCGTTAAAAATATCTTTTGCAACCTGAACACTGTAACCGAGATTTTCCAGAGTAATTCTTATCTGATAAGTTACAACACCGATATCGTCAATTACAAGTATATTATTTGAAGCGCCGTCTTTTTGATTTTCGCTTTCCGATTGAACATTATTTTCCGTTTTATCCTTAGTTTTAATTTTCTTTACGACATTCATAAGGCTGTCTTCCGATATATTCTCGGGCATTTCCATATTTGCCGCTTTGTAAAATTCTTTTAAAAGCTTTTTATCTACTTCAACTTTGGAGTTTTCTTCCATATCTTCCCTCTAATCTTTGGTTTTGACATTTTTTTCATTTATATCGGTAATTCTTAAACCGAAATTATCTTCAATAATTACAACCTCGCCTCTTGCAACTTCACGTCCGTTTGCAAGAAGTTTAATCGGTTCTGATGTTTTATTATCAAGTTCTATTATAGACCCTTTTGTTATATCGAGAACTTTTTTTAAGCTTATATCGGTTTCGCCGAGTATTGCCGCCATTTCAAGCTCAACATCAAGAAGAAGATTGTAAGTACCATTCTTTTTCGTTACGGGCGGTCTTTCAACATTTTCCAGTTTACTTATGTCAAGGTCTTTAGGTTCTTTTGACAAAACTTACTCCTTTTCCCGATATTGGCTCATAATTTTAACACATACTTTATTTTTAATATTTCCCGGTGCCACATAGAATTTCTTCTTGTTATTCACGCATCCTATAAGTTCGTCTTTAAGTTTCTGGTCAAGTTTAATAATATCATCTTTTTTCAAAGAAATCACATCATTTATTTCCATGCCGGCAGTACCCAGTATTACACGAAAATCAACTTCTGCGCCTTTAATTTTTTCTAAAGTTTCATTTTTTCCGATTTCATTTGCAGCAACATTGGCATGCTGATAAATGTATTGAGGTGTTAATTTCGGCAACACCGTTTCAAGAACCGGATACGGGAAACAAATATTCATTAAACCGAAACTTTTTTTACCGAAACGAACTTCAAAAGAAATCAAAGTTACAATTTCCCCCGAATTTGTAATAGGAACGGTGTGATATCCGTTTACAAGAGCAATAAATTCCGACTTAACGGGTAAAATCGTGCCCCAGGCTTCCTCTAATATTTTTATTATTTTTTCGGTGAATTTTGTTGTTAAAAGTTCTTCAATTTGAGTTAACTCCTTGCCGTGTTCGGATGATATTCCCGCACCACCAAGCATTCTGTCAAGAACAACCGCAAGCACCTCGGGGCTCATCCCCATTGAAATTTCGCCTGTCAAAGGATTTAACTTAAATATCATATTTTGCACATGGGATGGCATAGAGCATACATATTCTTCATATGTTAACTGGTCAACCGAAATAACATCAATTTCAACCTCCATACGCAAATATCCGGTTAGATTTTGCGCAAGATGTCTTACGAAATCCCTATGAATATCCTGCAAGGCTTTTAAGTGTTCTTTTGAAAATTTATCGGGGCGTCTAAAATTATAAAGTTTACAGCTTCTTTTGAATTCGTCCGATACCGTTGAATTTAATTCAATTGCCGTTTCTTCCCCGTTTGTATTATCCTGTAAATTAAGTTCTTGTTCTTCCATCTTAAAGTATACTTTCCTTACTACAATATACTATCAGTATCTTTTAATGTCCATCGTATTCAAGATGGAAATTATATTTTCGGGTATTTGTTTCTTTATAAATTTGTTCAATTTGTAACAAAATGTAAACATGTCCTTTTAAAACCTAAAGTTTGGATGAAAATGTGACGATATTCATTATGTAAGTTATAAGGTAACAAACAATAAGGAGAACAAAACAATGGCAATAGATGGTGTTAATCAAGCAATATTCGGTAATAGTTACTCCATCGGAAATTCAAGCGCAAAACAATCAAAAAACAGCGCAGCTTCCGAAGAAAGTAAAGCATCCGAAGCAAAATCCGCACAACAGAACTATAATCCTGAAGATGTCTTAAATGCTATGAATATCACGGGATTACAAAACAAAATTCATGTTAATTCGACATCAAAAGAGCTTGATGCTGATAGAGTTGCATCAATTGAAGCCATGATGGAAGAATTTGATAACGGTGTTAATGAGGTTTCCGAATTTATAGCGGGAGAATTCCCCGGATTATCGGAAGCCGACAGAAATGCTCTCGCAGCAGCCGTATTTGCTCGTGAGTAGTTGGTAGTTTTCCTTATTCTCCTCTATTGTTTAACTTTTGATGCCGTTAAATTTATTTAACGGCTTTATTTTTATTTATGCTAAAATAATTTTAAAAAGTCGGCTGATAATCGCGTAGCATATTTGTTATGAGGAAAGTCCGGACAGTCAGATAGCATATTGCTCGGGAAACCCGAGTGCCCGTGAGGGTGAGGACAGTGCCACAGAGATGAAGAATACTATGCGTAGCTTCTATTCAACAGAAATGTTGAATTTCTGTTGAATTAAGCGAAGACATCAGAATGGCGACGTTTCAAATTCTTGCCTGCAAAGGCGAATTTGACAGGAGCCACGATGAACGCAAGTGATTGTGCAACGGCGGAGTAAGAGCCCACCGCTGATATCGTGAGATATCAGGCAAGGTAAACCCCGATAGACTGCAAGTTTAGGTTTGTAACAGGTGCTATCCCGTTTCTTATAAAATAAGAAGTTACAAGAAAAAACGCATTAGACAGATGATTATTTTAGTTACAGAATCCGGCTTATAACTGACTTTCTGCCTTATTTTGTAAGGCAGTTTTTTATGTCTGTAAATATTTTCATGATATAATCAAATTCGATAGAAAGCAGGTTTAAAAGATGGAAAAATTTTATACGACAACAGCAATAGATTATGTTAACGGCGCTCCTCATATAGGTCATGCATATGAAAAAATCTTGACAAATGTTATATTCAGGCATTTTCAAAAAAGAACAGATGATGCTTATATGCTGACAGGAACGGATGAACACGGAATAAAAATTCAAAAAACCTCTGCTCAAAACGGTCAAACGCCGAAAGATTTTTGTGACAATAATGCTCAAAAATTTATTGATTGCTGGAAACTGCTTGATATCAACTATTCTCAATTTATAAGAACAACGGACGAAAATCACAAAAAAACCGTTCAAAAAATATTTAAAAAGCTTGTTGAAAAAGGCGATATTTATAAACATTCTTACACCGGATTATATTGTGCAGGGTGCGAAGCCTTTTTATCGGAAAAAGATTTGGATGAAGAAGGATGCTGTCCAAATCATAAGAAAAAGCCCGAAATAGTATCCGAAGAAAATTATTTTTTCAAACTTACAAAATATAAAGAACAGATTGAAAAACATATAAAACAAAATCCTGATTTTATTATCCCCTCGTTCAGAGCAAATGAAGTATTAAATCAGCTTGAAAATATTGAAGATATTTCGGTTTCAAGAGCTAAAACAAATGTAAGCTGGGGAATTGACGTACTTGATGACCCCGAACAGGTAATTTATGTTTGGATTGATGCTTTATCAAACTATATAACGGCTCTGGGGTATGATACAGAAAATCCGTCCGCCGATTTTAAAAAATACTGGCCGGCAGATGTTCATGTTATAGGAAAAGATATTTTAAAATTCCATAGCATTTATTGGCTCGCTATCTTAATGGCGCTTGAACTTCCTTTGCCTAAACATATTTTGGCTCACGGCTGGATAACGATTGATGAAACGAAGATGTCTAAATCGCTTGGAAATGTTGTTTCCCCGTCAAGCGTAATTGAATCTTTTAATATGGATATACCCGATGCTTTAAGATACTATATGGCAACTTCTGCTCCATGCGGAAAAGACGGAAATTATTCGGATGAAGATTTTAAAGAAAAGGTTAATGCACATCTTGCAAACTCTATGGGAAATCTTTTAAACAGAACTTTATCAATGCTTGTTAAATACTTTGACGGTGAAATAAAAGAAGAATTTATTGTTAAATCAGAGTTATTTGATGAAGCTAAAAAAACAATAGCAGAAGTTAAACACCATTTTGATTATTATGAAGTTCAGGAAGCATCTTTAAAGATTGTTGAACTTGTTGATAAAGCAAATAAATTCGTAACCGATAATGCCCCCTGGACACTTGCTAAAGAAGAAAAAATGACGGAATGCGGAAAGGTTTTGTATATTGTTTTAGAAACAATGTGTACAATCGCATCTTTAATTGAACCGTATTGTCCGAATATTGCAAGAAGAATGGCAAGTCAGCTTAAATACGATATAAATACAAAATATGATGATATTACATTTAATAATATTAAAGCGGGCAAATTAATTTCAAAAGAAGAAATTACTCCCGTATTTTTAAGACTGGACAGCGAACTTGCCGATAAAGCCAAAAAATAATTAAAGGGTATTTTTGATGAATAATGTTAATAAAACCATGTTTATAAATGAACTGAAGCTTGTATTTTTTATATCCCTAACTTCAGCCATTATCTTGTTTTTCGGGTATATTATTTCCGAAATGTTCGGTTTCGGGCTTGACGGAATATTGATTTCACTCTTGCTTGCGGCAGGAGTTAACTTTTTTTCTTATTTCTTTTCAAAAAATATTGTACTGAAATCTCAAGGTGCAATAAGAATGAAAGAAGAAGAATATCCCGAATATTATAACAACGTTAAAATAATGTGCGAAAGAAATAATATAATAATGCCCGAATTATATTACATTAACAATTCATCTTTAAACGCTTTTGCAACGGGGAGAAACCAAAAAAACGCAGCCGTTGTTGTAACTTCGGGTTTATTAAAAACGCTTCCGATGAATGAAATTATGGGAGTAATAGGACATGAATTATCTCATATAGTTCATAAAGATATTATGATAACAAGTTTTGTATCTACTCTTGTAGGATATATAACAATTCTTGCAACCGTTTTAAGAAATGCTTCAATATATAATACATCCGGCAGAAACAGAAACTCTTCTTCCGCTCTTCCTCTGTTAGCACTAACGGCTACAATAATTACACCTGTTGTTGCAACTTTAATCAGAATGGCAGTTTCCCGTTCAAGAGAATATATGGCAGATGCCACGGGCGGTCAAATCTGCGGAAATCCGCATGATTTAGCAAGTGCATTATATAGAATAAGCCATAACGGAAGTGCTATGCCTATGGCAAATGAGGCTGTTGCACCTTTATATATTTCAAATCCGCTTAGAGGCGGTATATTATCCAATCTTTTTTCTACGCATCCCGATATAGAAGACAGAATAAAAAGACTGGAAAATATGGTATAAAATTGAATTTTTAATAAAATGTAAGTTTTGTAATATTTTCATTATGTGACTCTATCATTTCGTCACTTATAATGTAGCATTCCGAATTGTCATCATAAGAAATTGTATTTATATCTTTTGTCTTATCTTCGTCTTTTGATGTAATCATAACGCTTTTAGATCCTGCCACATTTACAGAGTCACTTCCTTCGCCTGTATTTACCGAAATACTCTTGGAATTTGTTATGTTTACCGTGTCGTTGCCGTTGCCAGAATTAATTTTAAAATTTTTAGAATTGGTTGCATTTATTGAGTCATCACCGTTTCCGGAATCTACTTTAAAATTGGAACAATTTACAAAAGAATATTTGTTTTCTTTTTTTGTTCCCGTTACATTTGTTGGATTGTCATTTTTGGAACTGAAGCCGTAAAATTCAATTGTACCATCTTCAAGTGCCGTAATATAAGCTTCTTCAAGCTGTTTTTCGGTTGTAATTACCGTTCCGTCCTTTAAAGATATTTTATATGTATTATTTCCCGTTTGGTAGCTTCCCGTACTTGAGAAATCAAAAATACTTGTATCAATCTTTATAGAACCAAATATAAAATAGTTTTTTCTGTCTTTTATATTGCCGGCTGCAGCGTTACTGTCAACACTTGAAACATTTAAATCCATATATTTCCTCGTAAAAATATCCTTATATAAATTAAGATAATTTAGGAAAAGTTATTGACAGATTTTCGGGCTATTTGAAACAATTCTTAATATCTTTTATTTCAATCCCGCAACAAGAACTCCGATTAGCACAACAGGTATAATAAATTTTAAGCCTATATCAAACAACATTGCGAAAAATTTATTATTTATAAATTGGCTTCCTTTAATTTTCAAGAACCATCCGGCTATAATACACAAGAAAAATGTATTTAGAGGCATAAGGATATTTGAAGTTGTAAAATCAAGAAAATCAAAAATTGATTTTTTAAATAAGGTTATATTGTGTAATCCTCCGAAGGATAAAGATGCAGGAATTGCAATAAGGGAAATAATTATAAACAAAATCACGGATGCTTTTATTCTTGAAATTTTCATTCTTTCGGTTAAAGATGCTACCGAAACTTCTAAAATGCTTATCCCTGAAGTCAGCGCCGCACAGAATAAAAGCGTAAAAAATGCTGCGGACACTATATTTCCGAAAGGAATTTTTGCAAATATATTGGGTAAAGTTACAAAAACAAGCCCGGCACCTGAATCAGGCTCAAGTCCGAAAGAAAAAATTGCGGGAAATATCATAATTCCTGCCATAAGAGCAAACATTGTATCCGAAAAAATTATCGTGTAAGCCGATTTAACCATACTTTTATCTTCTTTTATATAGCTTCCGTAGGTTAATAACGCCCCCATACCGATACTTAAAGTAAACAAAGCCTGACCGAGCGCTGCAAGAAACATTTCGGGATTAACCTTTGAAAAATCGGGCTTAAACATATATTCTAAGCCGAGGTTTGCATTTGGGAGGCTTAAAGAAAATATAATTAAACCTGCAAGAAGAAAAGCAAACAAAGGCATTAAGACATTATTTGCAAATTCAATTCCTTTTTTTATTCCACGGGATGTAAAAAATATACAGATAAATAAAAATAACAGCGTAAATAATATTGACAGCATCGGACTTTGAATAAACGAAGAGAAATATCCGCCGTAATCCGCCGTTTTATAATTTATAAAACTGAGATAAATATAATTTATAATCCATCCGCCTACAATAAAGTAAAAAGAAGAAATAAGAATACCCGTCAGAGGGTTTAAAAAGCCAAGGAGTTTAAATTTTGGATTTATTGATTCATAAGCACCTATACATTCTTTTTTTAAGGTTTTTCCCATGGCAAGCTCTGCCAGTAACGGAATAAAGCAAATAGTTAAAATTAAAAGCAAATAAATAACAAGAAATACCGCACCGCCGTATTTACCCATGATGTAAGGAAAGCGCCAGATGTTTCCAAGCCCCACGGCAGAACCTATGCTTGCTAAAATAAACGAATATCTTGATGTCCAGTTTGGTCTTGTTGAATTCAAAATTTTTTCCTTTATATACTTCTTAAGCAACGAAATTATACTACAAGTTTAATTTTTTAAAACCGTATTTATATATGAAAAAATGTTAAAACACTTGCGCATTCTGCTTTTTATGGTATATTAAGTACAGATTTTGTGTTGTTAATTTAATAAATAGACAGGGGGCTTTCAAATGAAAGTAGATTTTTGTTTGCATACCGGCTCTGCCGTAAGAAATCGTGTTGCAATAAAAAATGCAAAGATGCAAGACCCGATTTCAAGGACAAATCCGTATAACAGCGGATATTTTTTAAGTTTTACGGCCAATCCTTTTAAAAATACAGCTCAAACAGCTTCTATTGCACCTGAATATCAAGGGATATTGAACAGTGTATATAAGCTGGGCGGACTTGGAAATGTAGCGGGAGAAGCTTCTATTGCTTTTTCCGATAACGGAAAAATGGATTTTAGAAGTTTTGTTCCTTATTATGCACCCGAAAATGAAAGCGGTTTGATAAAGATAAGGACTCCTTTAATTCAGGACGGAAAGCGAGTTGAATGGGATGTTCCAAAAATGGTTAACGGCTCTCCGGTTGTTCAAGACGGAAAAGTTGTAACCGATAAGGTTCCTGCATTTGAATTTAAAGCTGTTCCTTTAGATTACACTCTTAAAGAAGAAGAAAATTTTGTTATTCATGAAGCCGTTAATAAAAGCGCTCCGTGGAAAACGGCGTATAAAGTACTTGATGACACAGGGGTGAGCGGAAGCGTTAAATCAATTAACGATGATTTATCGGGAATGAAAATAACTCCGTATAAAGTATTTTCGGTTCAGGGAACAGGAATAAATAAAGCAGGCAACCCCCCTGTATATATCGTTCATACACCCCAGCTTGCAAAATTTCCCCGTGCATACGGCGGAGTTTCGGCTTATGCGGGCGGGTCATTTGAAGATGCCGATTATGCGGTATTTTCTAAAGCCTCGGTTGATGCTATGCCGAAATTTAATAAAGAAGAATTCGGGGATTTTAACCCTGCAAACTTCTGGCTTCACGACAGACAGGCATTTCCTTCAATAGTTGAAATGTCGGAAAAATCAGCACAGGGAGATGAATATTGGAGAGGTATAAAGGCTCATTCGAGCTTTCATAACCCCGGAAGAGATTATCAGGGACACTATACAAGCCCTATTGATTTTATGAGAATAATAGGCTCTGATGAGGATTTAAAAGAAATACAAAAAAATCCCGATGATTATAAATTTATCCAAAGAATGATTAGAAAAGTTGAAAGCGAAAGAAAATTAAAAAACGGTAAGTTTGCACCCGAACAAATTCTTTCAAAAGAAGAAATGACAAGGCTTAATGAAATATTTGAACCGCTTTACGGTAATTTTAAAGATGAAACGGGACAATATAATTTATGCAAAATTCCAATTGACGGGGTAAGAAAAAATCCGTTCAACTTCAGCGCAGGAACTGTTTCAACAACATTCGGAAAAGAAATGAAAAATCATAATACAAGCGAAATTGCCCCCGGTCTGACAAAAGATTTGGCTTCAATTCCAACCGTAGATATTGTAAACGGTTCTTCCGCAAAAAGTATGCGTCTTGATATTACAGGGGATTTCGGCAGAAATAACGGTTTTACATCCGAAGTTAAAAAAGGCTATACTCCTTTAACCAAAGAAGTTACATCATCCGCCGATTTATTATTTAAAACTAAACAGCAAAATAAAAAGTGGCTTATTGATACATTTGCTTCTCATGGTAAAAATCAGGATACTCTTGCTTCGCTTGTATACAGCAAAGATGCAATAGAAAAAGGTGCAACTGTTCTTGGCAGTTTAAGTGAATATAAAGATAAAGACGTTTTATTTGTAAGCTGGGGCAGACCCGACCCGCAAAAAGGTTTTCCGACAACACTGGAAGGAATTTTAGATTATTTTAAAAATGACACCGTGCCCCAAGATAAAAAAATACATGCCAAATTCCTTGTCGGCGCAGGTCCATGGAGTGCTAAAGCAAAAGACTGGGAAACCATACAGGCGCAAATGAAAGCAATTCAAGAGCTTGACGGCGGTGCATATAAAGGAAATGTTTGTTACCTGAACGGATTTTTCACAAACAGAATAGTGGCATGTGCTGACTATTCAAACATTACAAGCAGATATGAACCCTGCGGAATAACTCCTCTTGAATCTTTTGCGGGAGGAACACCTGTTATTTCAAACAGAACAGGAGGGTCGCCTGATTTTGTCGCACCTTTTACAAAAGGGAAAAAAATCACAAATGAAACAGGATTTTTAACAAAAAATGCTTATCTTGTAAACCCTGAAGTTATAGGTGCTGATGCTTCTCTTAAAGGTTTAGAACTTGATACGGCAAGAAGAGTGGCTCTGGGTAAGGAAAATGCCGCTTGCATTGAAGAAGCAATGACTTTATTGCAGGATAATCCAAAAGAGTACAAAAAAATGATGATGAATGCAATAAATGCAAAAATAGACTGGCACGAAAACGGTTTATTTAACGGCGGTAAAAGTGCGATAGAACGCTATAAAGAATATGCATGGGCAATAGGCTCGGACAATAAAACACTTGCAGGACAAGAAAGAAACTTGAGTCCGCTTACAACACTTAAAGGTAAAATTTTTAAGAAAGAATCCGTTGCGGCAATAGTCGAAAATAAAGTTGAAGAAGCGGCTTCAGAAGTAAAAAAAGCTCCGTCCGGCTTAAAACAATACTTTAATTCTTTCTTAACAAAAGTTAAAAATCATAAAGCGCTTGCTCTTACAGGTGCGCTTGTTGTTTTGGGATTTGGAGCATTAAAACTCATCACAGCAAGAAATAATGCGTCGACGGTTGTAAATTCATCATTTGCACAATACGGAGCAATTCCGACTTCACTCAGCAAGTTATCATTCGATAAGTTTGCAAAACAGCCAAAGTAAAACTAAGATATATAAAAAACAGGAAACGATTGTTTCCTGTTTTTTATTTTGAATAAATTGAATATTCTTTAGAATTTTCTTCCCAGATTTCTCTTTCAAGTGTAAGCGCATGCGACCAGAATTTTTCAATTTTATATGTTTCTCTTTCATTCGGATGCATAATATGAACAACAACTTCGCCGTAATCAAGCAAATTCCACCTGTTTTGTTTTTCCGTTTCTTCTCCAATCGGAATTCTTTTAAAAAGTTCTTTAATTTTTTTTCGTACAATTTCGGTAAGACCTCGAACCTGTGTAGTTGAAGTTCCTGTTGCAATTATAAAATAATCGGATAAAGAGCATACTTTTTCCACATTTAATATTACAATATCCTTTGCAAGATTATCGTCAAGTATTCTTGCAATTACAGATGCAAATTTTTCGCTTGTAAAATTATTTTCCATAAAGTTAATATTTCCTTATATATCACCTGTTGATGAATTCTTCTCATCTTCGAGAGATTTAATATCAACAACTTCATCTTCCTGATAATTCAAATTATTACTGATGTCTATATCAATATTTACTTCGCCGTCTATCATTTCGATATCTGATTTTTGATATTCTTTTAATTTTCCGTCTTCAAGCTTAACATTTACGGTTTTCTTTAAGAAATTAACCATAAATACTTTTCCTATTCCCTCGGGAGTCATAACACCCGAACCCACAGGAGGAAGAGTTTTTGCAGCATCAATATAATTTTTATATTCATAATTCAAACAGCACAACAGTCTTCCGCATGCGCCCGTAATTTTCCCCGGTGTAATCGGAATACCCTGATCTTTTGCAAGTTTTGTATTAACCTGTTCAAATTTCTTTAAAAATCTGCAGCAGCAATAATCCTGTCCGCAAATTCCCTGCCCTTGAATAATTGAAGTTTCATCCCTTACACCTATATGTCTTAAATCAATGCGGACTTTCTTAAATTCCTGTGTCAAATCTTTTAAAAGTTCTCTGAAATCAACTCTTTCGGGAGCGGTATAGTAAAAAGTTATTTTTTTTCTGTCAAATGTATACCTTGCCTGCGTAAATTTCATGACAAGATTTCTTTTTTGTGCTAAATCACGACACTTATAAAATGCCTGAACTTCAAGCATTTTCTGTTCTTCATACGTTTTCATATCCTCATCCGTCATAATTCTTACAACAGACAAAGGTTCAGGCTGGTATTTTTCCCATGTGCGCTGAATTAAAGAATTTACAAGAAATGCCCGAAAAACTTCTTCTCCTTTATCCGTTTTAACAAGGATGTACTGCCCGTGTTTAATGTTGGCGTTTTGTACAACCTTGAGCGGATGAAATGTATTTTTTATTGTTCTTACCGCAAATTTCATAGTTTTAATTATAACCGAATAATTGTAAATATTCAAAATAATAATCAGATTTTAGTGTATAATTTTAATGTTGCAAGTTTAAGGGAGTTTAACTATAAAAGCGAAAGCTTTTACTCTAGTGGAAGTGATGATAGTTTTGACAATTATCGGTGTGCTATCCGCAATTTTAATTCCCGTAGCGCTTCACAGTATGCCTGATGACAATGTTATGAAATTTAAGATGCGTTGTTGTTTGATACTATTAACCAGCTTGTAACGGATGATAAACACTATTTGAACGGGGATTTTACAAAAAAACCTGATGGAAGCTATGCTACAAAATATTATTTTGTAATTCGTTTGCAGATTTGGTAAGCACCAAAAAAGTTGTTTGTGAGTATGAGAGCAATCAAAATGGCTTTGAAGTATCACATACATGGTATGACGTGGAAAACATTTACCCGAAACCGTCGACATATACCACACTTGATCAAGATTGCAAAACCACCCAGCAAAACGTAGGACAGAATGATATTGGGGTTTTAGCTACGAATAATATCTTTTATTATGAAGCTTCAACTAATAATTACTTTGGCTGTATATTGAATGGTTCTACTAATTCCTGCAAGTACTCTAATTCAAAATTTTCTTGTTTTTATGGACAGAGTTTATTTGGTTATAATGCAGAATTTGATTATGTTGAACCAAAGTGCCTAACCGAGTGTAAATCTGTCGATCCCGGTTCCGGTTTAAAAATTTTGAGAGCATATAAGGTTTTTTGTATAGATATAGACGGTATTAATCAAGGTGAAGACCCGTTCGGATATGGTATTAGAGCGGATGGAAAAATTATGCGTGGTGCAAGAGCGGAAGAGTGGCTTGAAAAAAGCATAGAGCACAAGGATTAATCATCTGCCCAACCTTGCTTTTTTCAAGTGGCTTGCCTCATATTCCCTCCCATAACCGAGGCTGAGTATTAATAGTAAAAAACCTGTCTTAAAATTTAAAACACAAGACAGGTTTCTTTTGTTTATTTTTATATGACATAGTTAAATATAATTTTGCCTGCCGGGTTAAAACATTCACCTTGAGACAGTTTAAAGTCCACCAAAAATTCTTCACTTTCGGTGGACTTTAACAATTCTTTGCCCTCAACTTCGCTTGCTAAGCTGTCGCTAAGCTCGCTCGTTTGGGGTACGGTTACATGCTCTGCGGTTGCTCATCGCAACCGCC
>CADBOJ010000050.1 GCA_902796305.1 uncultured bacterium
GCATGTAAACTCCTCTATAAACTCCGTAATACTAATTCTATCCATCACGGCTTAATTTGTTCACAAATTAGCCGTTTTTTTTATGCATTGAAAAAGCAGGAGAAATTTAATCTCCTGCTTTTTATTAAAAAATCTAATCTATACTAAAGCCGCTGCTGCTTTTTCAACACATTGGATAAGTGTTTTTGCAACGGTTTGCTGTTCTTCTTTTGTAATTTCCGCAAACATCGGAAGAGAAAGAACAAGCTTTGTATTCATTTCGGTATTCGGAAGCATTCCTTCTTTGAAATGATATTTTTCGTGTACTTTTTGAAGATGCAGAGGAATAGGATAATATATCATAGCCCCGATACCTTCATCTGCCAGCATTTTATGAACTTCATCCCTGTTTGGAACTTTAACCGTATATTGATGATATACGCAATAAGTGTTGTCAAGTTCTTTCGGTGTTTCGATTAAATCGCACTTTGAGAACAATTCGTTATAATAAGAAGCGTGTTCTCTTCTCATTTTATTCCATTCATCAATATAGGGAAGTTTTACCCTTAATATTGCAGCCTGAATTTCATCAAGTCTTGAATTAACACCGATTTCATCATGATGATAACGAACAGCTCCGCCATGATTTCTAAGTGCAAGAACTCTGTTTTTAATATATTCGGAATTTGTAGTCAACATACCGCCATCGCCCATTGTTCCGAGATTCTTCGTCGGATAGAAGCTGAAACATCCGATATCTCCTATTGTTCCGACTTTTTTACCTTTGTACTCAGCGCCTATGGCTTGGCAAGCATCTTCTATAACAAACAGATTGTGGCGTTTAGCTATATCACAAATTACGTCCATATCACAAGGTTGTCCGTACAGATGAACGGGGATTATCGCTTTTGTTTTAGGGGTAATTGCCGCTTCAATTTTTGATGCATCAATGTTGAATGTATCAGCATCAATATCAACAAAAACAGGTTTTGCGCCAACGATACCTATGGATTCACTTGTTGCAACAAATGTAAATGCCGTAGATATTACTTCGTCACCCTCACCTATATCTAAAGCACGAAGTGCAAGGTGAAGCGCATCCGTTCCGGAATTAAGCGCAACTGCATGTTTAACATCAAGATATTCACACATTTCACGCTCAAACTCTTTATTGTTAATGCCGAGAATGTATGAACCGCTTCTCATAACGTCCAATACTGCGGGTTCAACTTTTGATGCAATTGTTTCATACTGTCTTTTTGAATTAATAATAGGTATCTTCATTATTTTCTCCTCATATCGGCTCTGAACATTATAATAGTAGCATATTTTACGATAAAATTTTATAAAGATTAGATAAAGATTTAATCAATAACAAAAAAGAAGCCTTTATCAGGCTTCTTTTTCTTTTAATATTTCACTGTATTTATCAAGTTTTGAGATTATTTTATTTGCTTCCGAATGTATTTTGTCTTTTTGATATCTCGGAATTGAACTTTCTATAGCATATTCTTTCTGTGCTATATCGAAATCAGCTTTTGCTTTAACTGCCGCTGACAATAATTCCGGCATATTTAACGCCCAATTATTTCTGCTTTCGCTGTTTTCAAGATTTTTATAATATTTATCTTCCCAGTCGGGAGCCATTCTCAATGTCCAGTTGTCTTCTCCTACCGTTCCGGGTGTATTAAATCTTTTATTTATTCCGAAGAAATCCATAAAAGAAATTTGTATGTTTTTTGTAGAGCGAAGCAACTCAATGAATTTAGCTTTCAAAAGTTCTTTATGATTGTTTTCAATTCTTCTTTTATAGCTCGGGCGGATATGGTCATTGTCGTACCCCGGTTTAACGTACCATGCAAGATAATCTTTATTCCAAGCATATTCTCTATCTTTCATAGCTCTTCCGGATTCAATACCCATTCTTAAGGGTTCATTATCATGACATCCGACATATGCCCAGTTGTTTTTGTTTGCATTTTCGCCTCTGCTCCATAAGAGAACATCAATTCCCGGTAACCCGAGTTCATGACGGCAGATTTTATCGTACAGACCCGTAGCATCATAACCTAAATCTTCCCATACTGCGGTTTTTGGGTCAACTCCGCATTCTTTCAGTGCAGGTAACACAATATCCGGAACAATTCTAAGGTAATTATGCCTTCTGTCTATACCGAGCTGGGACAAGTTTCCTGATTTAAGTTTTTTGACATCAGGTACTTCAACCCTTTTTCCGTTATCATTTCCTGATATTTTGTGAACACTGCTTTCTTTGTATATAAAAGGGTCAACAAGTCCGAAAGCATGGTCAACTCTTATATTAGATGCATCCTGAACTGCTTTTTTAATTTTTAGTTTTATAAATTCACCCGCCGGTCCGAGCGAGCCATCCCTGTTGAATAATTTATTCGGATTAACAACGGGGATATTCCATAACTGCGGAGAATTTAAAACCCCGCCGTCACGAGCGCCGATTTTCCAATCTTCAAGGAAAACATCCTTGAATATCATTTCATCAAACGAAGAAACGCCAACAAGCAAATCGCTTATGTATGTAAAGTCTTCTCTTGTTTTATCATCTTCTTTTGACTGTTTATCAATTAAAAATTGCGTAAATTTGTATAATTCAATGTCTTTTGCATTATGGTTTTTCAGCTGTTCATAATAAGATATTGCGTATTCATCGCCTTTTTTAACATTCTGAATTAAGTTTCTGTCATCTTCTTGCCATTTCGGATAAAAATCCGTTCCGTATTTGTTTGCAACAGAATCAAGTACAGCATAATAATCCAGCCAGAATGCATTTTTTTCCGTAAAATCGTCAAATTCGGCTTTTAATTTTAAAGCATCATCATCCTGTGCTTCAACTTTTTCTTTAAAATTGTCATATGCAACTTTTGCAAGTTCCTTAACATTTTCTTCCGCTTCTTTATAATCTGCTCTCGTATAGTTTTCTTTTTCGGGCTTAATACGATTTAAAGCAACATATGCATATCCCTCGGGGAGAATAGAGGCATATTTCTTATCTTTTAGCAAAGTAAAATCAATAAATAAAGGATTTTTTGCAAAAACGGAAGAAGAATAAGGCGATGTGTCACCTCTGTTCAATTTACCGGTAGGTCCTAATTGAATTCCGTTAAAACCGTGGAGTTTTAAAAAGTCGATAAATTCTTTGTTATTATAAGGACTTCCTATTCCGGTATCCGCATCCATACCCTTTCTTGCGGGAAAACTTGCCCCATGGATAATCATTGCTCTGTTTTGTATACCAAGATAATCCATAGCTTCATTAATTGAAGCTGTGTAATCTTTCTTTTCATTTTCTTTTAATTTTCTTGAGAACGCAAAATTTCGACCGGTGATAGCGTTCGTCAACCCAACAACATTATTTACTCTCATAATATTTATTATTACCAGAAACAAAGTATTATGTAAAGTAATTAATTTATTATTACAATTTTGCTGTGATATAATTTTTTTATGAACAAAAACTATATTTCCATCGGTAAAATAATAAATTTTTTCGGTATAAAAGGCGAAGCAAAAGTCGGATACAGTAATGAAAGCCACATAAAATCCGCAAAAAAAGTCTATATGCTTGATTCAAAAACTAAAGATGAACTTGAAATACAAAACGTACGCTTCGGAAAGAATTTTGCCATAATTAAATTTAAAAATATTGATGACATCAATGATTTAATTCAATATAAGGGACAGAGAATTTTTATTTTAAAAGAAGATGCTTTAAATAAACTTGATAAAGATGAGTTTTTAATTCAGGATTTAATCGGGTGTATAGTATATGAAAAAGGTGAAAAAATAGGGGAAGTTGTTAATATTTCAAACAATTCTTCTCAAGACCTGTTAAATATCAAAAACACTCTGGGACAAATCAAACTCGTTCCTTTTGTTAACGAATTTTTCCCGAATGTTGATATAAAAAATAAAAGAATTGAAATAACACCTATTGAGGGACTTTTATCTTGATTTACGACGTTATAACATTATTTCCCGAATTAATACAGGATTATTGCTCCTATTCAATAACAAAAAGAGGAATTGATGAGGGAATAATTTCTGTAAACACGCATAATCCGAGAGATTATACGCTTGATAAACATAAAAAAGTGGACGATACGCCTTATGGCGGGGGAGATGGCATGGTTTTAATGTGCCAGCCCGTTTTTGACTGTTATGAAGCTGTTGAGAAAAAAGAAAACCGTGAATTTATAATGTTAAGTCCGCAGGGAGAAACATTTAATCAAAAAATATCCGAAGAACTCTCAAAAAAAGAACAAATAATTCTTTTATGCGGTCATTATGAGGGTTTTGACGAAAGAATAAGACTGGGTTTAAACCCCAGAGAAATTTCAATCGGAGATTATGTTTTAACGGGCGGAGAAATAGCATCCCTTGTCTTAATAGACAGCATTTCAAGGAACATTCCCGAATACCTGGGAAAGATAGGCTCATGTCATAATGACAGTTTTTCAATAGGCTTAAACGGATTGCTTGAATATCCGCATTATACAAAACCCAGAGAATACAAAGGAATGAAAGTTCCCGAAGTACTTTTAAACGGAAATCATAAAGAAATAGAAAAATTCAGAAAAGAAGAAAGCCTCAAAAGAACACAAAAAAGACGTCCCGATTTATTGAATTAGCTTATGTTTCTTTTGTCCTATGCTTTAGCCATTCGCTTTTCGGCATATCCGAAACTATTTTTCCGTCTTTAAATTTAATTATTCTTTTCGTATATTCCGCTATATCAGGCTCATGTGTAACAAGCACAACTGTTTTTCCGTATTTTTCATTCAAATTTACAAAAAATTCCATTACATCAATACTTGTTTTTGTATCAAGATTTCCTGTCGGTTCGTCCGCTAATATTAACGGCGCATCATTTACTATAGCTCTTGCAATAGCCACTCTTTGCTGTTGTCCGCCCGACATTTGAGAAGGCATATTATTTTCTTTATTTTCTAAACCTACAATTTTAAGCGCCTCTCTTGCTTTTTTATATCTTTCTTCTTCGGGTATGCCTTTATATATCATAGGCAGACAAACATTATCAATGGCAGAAGTTCTTGAAATCAAATTAAATCCTTGAAATACAAAACCGATTTTATTATTTCTTATATCGGATAATTCATTTGAATTAAGCGAAAAAACATCAACTCCGTCAAAATAATATTCTCCGCTTGTCGGTTTATCAAGTGTTCCGAGCATATTCATACAGGTTGATTTACCGGAACCGGATGTTCCCATAATAGCGACAAATTCACCTTTTTCAATTGAAAAAGTAACATCGTTTAAGGCATAAAATTCTTCTTCACCCATTTTATATATTTTAACAGCATTTTTTACTTCAATTAATTTACTCATAATTAACCTATATCAGCGATTTTATCGCATGTTCAATATTATCCGATTTGTAAATATAATTTCCCGCAACGAGTGAATTTGCACCTAAATCTTTGCATAATTTTCCCGTAATATCGTTTATTCCGCCATCGACCTGAATAATTAAATCCTTGTTTTTCGAGATTTTTTTTATTTCTTCAATTTTATATGCACAGTGTTCTATAAATTTTTGCCCGCCAAACCCCGGTTCAACCGTCATAACAAGGATTAAATCGCATAAATCAATGTAGTCTTTTATTTCATGGACTTTAGTATTCGGTTTAATTGAAAGCCCCGCTTTAATATTCTTTTTTTTGATTTGCTCGATTATGTCAGGGGTTTTTTCTTTTGTTGCTTCAAAATGTACGGTTAATAAATCGGAACCCGCATCAGAAAAAGCATCGATATATTTTTCGGGATTTTCAATCATTAAATGAGTGTCCAAAAATAATTTTGTTATTTTTCTGATTGATTTAACAACAGGAACACCGATTGTAATATTCGGAACAAAATGACCGTCCATAACATCAATATGAAGCCATTGAACCATATTTTCAACTTTTTTAATCTCGTTTTTTAAATCCGCAAAATCTGCAGATAATATAGAGGGAGAAATTATTGTCATAGCTTTACTCCAAGATTTAAAAGTCCCTCGCGTGCAGCATTTTGCTGTGCTTCTTTAATTGATTTAGCAAAACCCTGCCCTATTAGTTTATTGTTATATTTTACTTCAACAAAAAATGTTTTATCATGCTCTAAGCCCTCCTCTTTGACCGTAATGTATTCAGGTAATTTATGGTTTTTAGATTGGGTATATTCCTGTAAAATTGCTTTAGGATTTAGAGTTTTAATGTTTTTATTTATTTCAAAAATATCATCTTTAAAATTATCGATTAAAAAATTATAAGCTTTATCAAGCCCTTTGGTTTTATACTCCAAAAATATTGCACCAAGTACGGCTTCAAATGCACAGGCTAATATTGATTCTTTAACTGCACCTTTATGTTTTTTTTCGTTTTTCCCGAGAATAATAAGTTCACTAAGTCCCATTCTTTTTGCCCATACGGCAATACATTTATCCGAAACCGCTTCGGCTCTTAATTTTGTTAAAACTCCTTCCTGATAGTTTTCAAAATCGTTATAAAGAAACTTGCTTATGCAAAGCTTTAAAACCGCATCTCCCAAAAATTCCAATCTTTCGTAGGACAATGAAACATCAAGATTGTTTTCATTTGTATAAGAAGTGTGGCATAGCGCCTGATTTAAAAGTTTGGTATTTTTAAACTTTAAATCAAATTTTTGAAGAAAATCATTTAAAAGCTTATCTCTGTCATTTTCATTAGAAGTAGACATTTATTGCCCCTTTGATATATTTTAAAAATTCAAGAAGCACATTTGTCCCTTGAGTAAAGTGCATAAAGAAATAATATGAAACGGGTATAGCAAAAATATAGCCGTCAAACCTGTCAAGCATTCCGCCATGCCCCGGTAAAATATCGCTTGAATCTTTAACTCCCGCATCTCTTTTAATTAAAGATTCGGATAAATCCCCGAGTTGTGCCGAAATTGTGATTATAAGACCCGCAAAAAATGCCTGAAAAATTGTTAAATTGGTATAAAAAACTCCCAAAAGCGAAGCTAAAATCGAACACAAACCGCCATAAACAGCACCCTCAACGGTTTTTTTCGGACTTACAACTTCGGCAAGCTTATGTTTTCCAAATCTCACACCGAAATAATATGCTCCGATATCAGTCAGGGCAACTGCTACAAAAACAAACAGGAGCAAATTCAGCCCTTGAGAATATACAATTTCAAATGCGCCTACTCTTGTTGTACCTATTTGCCTTGTCAAAAGAAGATGACATGGAAGCCATCCGCAATACAGTGCGCCCAGTATCGTCGTTGCAACATTAACTATATAAGGCTGACGTCCTCTGAATAATACAACAAGAAAAGATGCCATAATGGACAAAGTAAGCATGGACGGTACAAGGTCAAATCTGTGGAAAAATGTTAAAAATACAAATACAAATGCCGAAAACAGAATAATTGAAAGGCTCGGGTGAAAACCTTTATGTCTTAAGATTTCGACGAATTCTTTTGAACATAAAGTTATTATAATAAGTAAAAGTATTAAAAGAGGAATGGCTCCCAAAACCACTGCGGATATTGATATTAAGGATATTATGATTCCTGTTGTAAGCCTTAAAGCCTTATTCTTTTTAACGGCATTATCTTCCAAATTATATCTCCATTACTTCTTTTTCTTTTGCAGATACGGTTTCGTCTACGGTTTTTGTATATTTATCCGTAATTTTTTGAACCTGATCAACTCCGTCTTTAATAGCATCTTCAGGTAAATTATCCGATTTTTCAAGTTTTTTAACGGCATCTGTCATGTCGCGTCTTACGTTTCTTATTGCAACTTTTGCGGTTTCGCCCATTGCTTTAACTTCTTTAGCCAGTTCTTTTCTTCTGTCCTGTGTTAAAGGCGGGAAAGTTAAACGAATGCAAATACCGTCAGAGTTTGGTGTAATACCTATTTCCGCTTTAACGATAGCTTTTTCTATATCTTTTATTATTGATTTATCAAAAGGTGTAATAACAAGTGTTGTACCCTCAGCTACGCTAACTTGAGCCAATTGGCGAAGTCCTGTCGGAGCGCCGTAATAATCAACAACAACTTTTTCCAAAATAAGAGGATTTGCTCTTCCCGTTCTAACCGTTGCCAAATCTTTTCTTAATTGCGCAACACATTTTTCCATTTTTTCATTTGTTTGCTTTTTAATTTCTTCGACTGTCATTTTTATCTCCTAATAATATTATTCAAAAACTATCGTACCTATATTTTCGCCGTCCAAAATCCTTACTATGCTGTCTTTTAGAGTAAAATCAAATACACATATAGGTATTTTATTCTGCTTGCATAATGCACAGGATGTCAAATCCATAACTTTTAAACCGTTCATTATGATATCATCATAACTTATCTTATCATATTTTACGGCATTTTTGTTAACTCTCGGGTCATCGGAATAAACTCCGTCCACACCGTTTTTTGCCATAAGCATAGCTTCGGCGCCTATCTCTGCCGCTCTTAAAGCTGCAGCTGTATCTGTCGTAAAGAAAGGATTTCCCGTTCCTGCGGCAAATATAACCACTCTTCCTTTTTCAAGGTGTCTTATTGCTCTGAATCTGATATATGGTTCAGCTATTTTATCCATTGATATAGCAGATTGAACTCTGCAATCCACTCCGATTTTTCTCAGTTCGGATTGAATGGCAACAGCATTCATAACCGTTGCAAGCATTCCGACATAATCTCCCGAGGCTTGATCCATGCCGAGTTTGGAGGAATTTTTCATTCCCCTGAAAATATTACCGCCCCCTACAACGACTGCTATCTGCACTCCCATATTATGAGCTTTTTGAATTTCTTTGCATATATTATGAACAGGCTCAGGGTCAATTCCGAATTGTTGAGAACCCAACAAAGCCTCCCCCGATATTTTTAGAAGAATTTTTTTATATTTTAAATTTTCCATTTAACACCCTTTTTTAACAAAACAAAATAAATAATATAAATCAATTATACACAAGAATTTATCAATGTGTAATAATATACTTATGTCATCTTCAAATTTATTAAAAAATATAATTTCAAAAGATAAAAATATTTTTGAAAACACAATTAAAAATTTGCTAAGGACGGGAAATACGGCAGATTTTGAAGAATTATGCAAAAAAAGCGACTTTATTTTTCCGTTTATTAAAGATAAAATAATTGATTATTTTGTTAAGATAGTTAACAAAGAAGATTTAAACATAATTTTTAAATTTTCTAAAATTTATTCTTTTGATTTTGAAGATATTATAGTTAAAAGCTGGTTAAAATTCGCTGATGAAGATTTAACGGATGAAATTCTCGAATTATTTGAAAACGGTACCGACGAACAAAAATCATACTGTGCAAAATATTTTACTTTTATTAAAGACAGTCTTTCTTTAGAAAATCTTGAAAAGTACATTTATTCGGATTTTGAACCGCTCAGAATAAATTCTGCTCTTGCCTTGAAGGCATTCGGGCAAAATAATGTTTTAAATGATATTAAAAATAAAGTTATTTCCTGCGATAACGAATATGATAAAATCCCCTTATATCAAATTTTATCCGTTTGGGGCGGAAGCGAAAATATAAAATTTATTCTTGAAAACTCGATATCGAGTCTTTTTACGGGAAATATTATATCAAACATTCTTGATTATAATGAATTTGATACGTTAAAAAAATATCTTGATAAGAATACCGTTTTTAATATATTTAACGTATTAATCGAAAATTATCCCGAAAATATTGAATTAAATACTATTGCTTATTATCAAATATATGATTTTATCGAATATTTAAAAAATAATTTGAACCAATATTCAAATAATCTTCTTGCTCTTGCAAGAAGGCAGTTTTTAGAATATGAAACAAATGAAATTTATAATTTTGACCTCGATAAAGATACAAAAAACGAATTAAAAAGAATAAACGAAAGCTTAAACGCCGTTAATCCCGATTTTTCAAATCTTGAACAAGAGCTTAAATCAAATAATCCATACAGGTTTGAAACTGCAATAAAAGTAATTCAGGAATATAAAATTAACCTGCTTAATTCTACTCTTGCCGATTTAATGAATAATAATAATACGGATTTAAGGTACAGAGCACTTATTGCTCAAACGCTGAAATCTTTGGGATGTGTTAATCTTATAGATAAAAATGAAGTAACAAAAATTCAAAATGATAACATAAAAGCTTTAATTCTTGATTTAATTTAATTTTCTTCTTCACTGCTTTCGTTGTTCGGCTTTTGTTCTTCAACAGCAGGTTTTTCTTCCGTAGTATCTGCGGGTTTTTGCGATTTTACCTTATCGGATGCAGGATTTTTAGTTTCGGGAGTAATTTCCTTTGCACCCTCAAGCCTTAAATAGCAAGAATCTTCCCATCTTAAATCTATATATTTAAGCTTATTTTTGTTCTTTTTTGCTTCGGGCAGAATTGATGCAATTTTTTTAGCTCTTACAAGACCCGTTTCATCGATTTTTCCGAAACGGATTAAATAATCGTCAAGCATAATATAAACATCATCTTGATTTCTTGCGTCCATATATTTAACCTGCATATTTGAATATGCTTCAAGTGCATTAAGCAGGTTTATCATATTTTCCACACGTTTTTTATCCCAAACTTCTTCCAGACCGTTTCTGACTCCGTAGGTTAAAAGTTTTTTGGCTTTTATTGAAGAGCTGAAAGGAAGATACTCATGATCTATTAAAACACCGTCTGTCGATAGTACCGAATTTGGCTCTGATTCAAGGTTTGGAGCAAGTAAAAATGCTGGTGTTCTTTCATCTACCGTTATAACCAGCCTTGCAGGAAACCAGTATCTCCTGATAAATACTTGTTTAACGGGTTGAAGCTGGGAAATATTTTTTTCAAGTTCTTCCGTATCAAGCCTGAAAATTTGTACATATGGCAGTTGAGTCTGCCTTATCATATTTATTATTTTATGATTTGGAGTGATAAGATTACCCTGTATTTTAAGAACGGACGGGTCAGCTTTATTTAATTTATCGGGGTCAATATACCACTGCGGAAGTTTTACAACTTTAATTCCGCAATAAATCAAAATACAAATAATTATTAAAGACAGCATGACCCTTATTCTGCATAATAAAGCACGATTAGCGGCTATTCTTCTTTTGACTTTATTTACTTTAAGTCGTCTTTTTTGGTACAGTAAACCCATTGATTATTCAAGCTCCGCAGTTTTCAAAATCAATTCGGTCAGTTCATTGTAGTTTATTCCCATAGCTCCTGCTTGTGCCGGTAAATCCGAAGTATCGGTCATTCCGGGGTTTGTATTTATTTCAAGAACATAAGGAATATCATTATATACAAGAAAATCAACTCTTGAAAGTCCTCTGCAAGAACAAGCTTTAAAGGCTTTAATTGATATTTCCTGTATTTTTTTTGTTAAATCTTCATCGAAATCGGCAGGAAGAATAAACTCGGTCAAACCTTTGGTATATTTTGCTTCATAATCATACCATTCGGTTTTTGTTCTGAAGCCTAATATCGGAGTTGCAAAAATTTCTCTTCCTTTTTCGGTCATTCTTTCTAAAACTCCGACAGTAGCGGATTTCCCCTGAAGATATTCTTCAATTAACAATTCTTTGTCGCATTTAAAAGCTGTTTCAAGAGCAGGGGCGAGTTCATTTTGTGTATTTACTTTTGTCATACCGATAGATGAACCTTCGCAAGAGGGTTTTATAATTATCGGAAATTTTAATTCTTTGATTTTTTCTTCAATATTATCTTCTTTTGTAACATTTACCGATTTAATAAGCGGAATGTCGCTAAATGAAGAAAGTATTCTTTTTGTCGTAATTTTATCCATGCAAATAGCGCTTGATTTAACCTTGCATCCTGTATAAGGGATATTTAAAAATTCTAAAACACCCTGAACACAACCATCTTCACCGTATCTTCCATGGAGAACATTAAATGCATATTCGATTTTTGTATCTTTTAAAACGGATGCTATATCACGATTAACGTCAATTAATGTAACATCTTTATACCCGAGTTCAATCAGTGCTTTAAAAACATTTCTTCCCGAACGCAGAGAAACTTCTCTTTCGTTCGATAAGCCTCCTGCCAATACCCCGATTTTTGAATTTTTATTTATCTTTTTAATATTTTCCATTTTTTTGTTCGTCCCCTGTCATTTTACCAATATAAATTATTTCCGGTCTTAATTCAATATTAAATTTTTCTTTTACTTTTGAATACATTTCAAAAACAACATTCGTATAATCAAAAGAGGTGGCATTACCTTTATTTACAACAAAATTACAATGGTTTTCCCAAACTTCGGCATCCCCTATTCTAAATCCTCTGAGTCCGCACTTGTCAATCAAAGCACCTGCCGATAATTCCGAATTTTCGGGATTTTTAAATACCGAACCGGCATTCGGAATTGAAAGATTGGGTTGTCTTGTTTTTCTGAATATTAAATTTTCATCCATTTTGGATTTTATTTCTTCTCCAATTCCTCTTTTTAATAAGAATTTAGCACTTAGAAGAACGTAAGGCTTTTCTTTTAAAATTGAATGCCTGTAAGAAAAATCCATATCTTCTTTTTTTAAGGTTAAAATTTTATTTTGTTCAATGTCATATACTTTTGCACTTATAAAATTATCCGAAATACTCTGTCCATGAGCGCCTGCATTCATATAGCACGCTCCGCCCAGCGTTGCAGGAATTCCTATTAAAAATTCAAATCCCGACAAGTTTTTTTCATAAGCATATTTTGATAATGCTTGAACCTTGCACCCTGCATCTGCTTCTATTGTAAGATTTGAATTGCTCATTGATTTTATTCTTCCGGTATAAATAACCGGAGCGACAATTCCCGAACTTGAAAAAAGAATATTTGAACCGTTACCGAGAATAACAGGATTACAGTTTTTGTATTTTTTGATAAGAGAAATAAGCTCTCCTGCGTTATCAGGCATATAAAAATATTTTGCCGTTGATTTAATTCTTAAAGTATTAAAATTTGTCAGTTGAAAATCTTTATAAAATTTTATATCATTTTGCGAGCAAATCATTAATCATACCGCCTATTTTTGTAACATCCCCCGCCCCTAAAGTTAATACAACATCATTTTGCATTAATTCGGGCGCAATTTCTTCCGATACTTCCTGCATATTACCTTTGATATATTCTATCTCGGGTTTTTTGTTAATCTTTTTAAATTCATCCGTAAAATTTTTAGAATTATATCGTTCGTCGAACTTATCTCCCGCATTAAAAACATCAAGTACATACAGTTTATCAATATCATTAAAACTGCCTAAAAACTCGTTCCATAAAGCTTTTAGCCTTGTATATCTGTGAGGTTGAAAAATTGCAACTTTTCTTCTGTTTATATTTTTTATTGCACTTAGAGTTGATTTTATTTCGGACGGATGATGAGCATAATCATCAATTATTCTGATTCCTTTAACATCAGCTACAAGTTGAAATCTTCTTCCCATGCCGGAAAAAGTTTCAAAATGATGTTTCAAATCTTCAATTTTAAAACCGAGATTATCAAGTATGCTTATAACCCCGAGTGCATTACAAACATTATGCATTCCGGGAATAATAAGTTTAATTTCGGATAATAATTTATCTTCTTTAAAGACATCAAATTTTGTTTCAAAATCTTTAAAAACAATATTCTTTGCTATATAAGAAGCACTGTTTTGAATAGAATAAGTTATTATATTTTTATTTTCTATAAGTTTTAAAAATTCTCTGTTACCGATGTTATCAATATTAACAAATATTTTAGAATTATCAGACATATTTGAAACGGTTTTTTTGAATGTTTCAAATATATCTTTTATACCGTTTTTATAATGGTCAAGATGGTCTTCTTCAAGATTATTAATTAAAAAGTAATCGGGTTTATATTTTTGAATTGTGCCGTCAGATTCATCAAGCTCCGCAATAAAATATTTTGAATTTTTATAAACATTAGCGTTAATATTATATTCAGGTAAAAATCCGCCTATTGCATATGTCGGATTTGCATTGATTTTTTCCAATACATAAGATAACATTCCGCTTGTTGTGGTTTTTCCGTGAGTTCCCGCAAGACCTATAAAACTGTCATATTGCTCGGATATAAATTTTAAACAGTCCGAACGATGCATTATTTTAAGATTTAGTTCTCTTGCTTTCATTAGCTCCGGGTTATCTTCTTTTATAGCTGAAGACACCACAATTGTCATATTTTCTTTAATATTTTCCGCATTCTGTTCGATATTAATTTTTGCTCCCATTTTTTCAAGCATTTTTGTATATTTGCTTTCTTGAATATCAGAGCCGGATACGTTATACCCCATTCCGATTAGAATTTTAGCAAGCGCGCTTTGACCTACTCCGCCAATTGCTATAAAATATATGTCTTTCATTTATATCGTTTCCTCTGTAATTGCAACTCCGTGCTGTGTTTTTCCCCAATCCATTGTTTTTCTTGTAAAAATTATTTTAAATATTATAAACATCGCAATCGGAAACCAGATGGTTATAAAGTAAATTGAAGTAAGAACCGCTTCGACCAATGCTTTAATGAAACCAAACCCTGCATATTTTCTTAAACTGTATATAAATCCGCAGGCAAAGAATATTCCCGTTATTATAACAAGAATTATCGAAGACAAAATATCATTCTGATAACCTTTTACAAAGTGGAATGCCTGTATAAAAATTTCGGCTATAAGCCAGAAAGGAAGAAGAAATTCCGTTACATAAGCAATAAGGTCAATACTAACCCTTAAAGACATATCTTTTGAAGTAAATACATCCATTGCATATTCTAAATATCTTCTTATTGAGCCTTCTACCCATCTTCTTCTCTGGCGGATTAAAGCGCCGAATGATATAACACCTTCTTCGTACACATTAACATCATGGCAAAATCTTATATCCCAGCCTTTTATATGCAGGCGGGTGGACATATCAAGGTCATCGGTAATCGTATTTTCATTCCATCCGTTTATGCTTTTTAAAGCCTGTCTTTTAATTAATTCGCCGTTGCCTCTTAATTCAACAGCTCCTCTTACGGCATCTCTTCCGGTTTGAAAATGCGTATCAAGAATGTATTCATTAAATTGACATTTCGTAAGAAAATTTTGCTTGGCGTTAATTATAACTTTTCTTGCCTGAACTGCTCCGACATCAGCCGGTGCTAAAGAAACAATCATTTTATCAAGAAAATCAGGTTCAATTCTTGCATCAGCATCAAAAACAAGTATTGCATCTCCTTTGGCAATATTCATTGCATCGTTTAAAACGGCCGATTTTCCTGCTGTTGCATCTTTTTCTCTTATTAAATATTTAACTTTATCATTTTGTTTTGAAATTTTTTGGATAATCTCACCGGTATTATCCGTGCTTCTGTCGTCAATGAGGATTATTTCATAATCTTTATATATCAAATTTAAAATGTTTAAAACGGTTTTTTCTATAACCTCATGTTCATTATGACACGGTATCATAATACTTACAAAAGGATGGTAGTCAAAATCCAGCATGGGCGGGGATTTTTTAAGTTTTCTTTTTCTGTATTTTGTAGCAAGATACATATAAAAAGAATACAAAGACATAAAGGCAAGAAGAAGAATTATTGCCCACATTGTATTAAAATAATTTTGGAATACAACTAAAAATGCAATAAGAAATGAAATTATAATTAATAAAGCTACTCTTTCTTTCATTTTCAGTTCTGTTCTTTCTAAC
>CADBOJ010000051.1 GCA_902796305.1 uncultured bacterium
ACGAAGGGATTCGAACCCTTGGCGGAGTCATCCCCCGCACAGTCGTTCCAGGACTGCACCTTAAACCACTCGGACACGTCTCTATATTAATACCGTGCAAAAATGCATAAAATAATTTTACTTTAATCCGTTTTGAAAGTAAATAGGTTATAAGTGCCTCTGTTGTTTTTATTTGTTCAGACAATGACAAACTCAAAAACTGTTAAAAATTGTAACAAATATATATTTTTCTCTAAATAAATTAGTTAATTCTGCCGATAGATATAATGTATCCGGAAAGGTATGACAAATATGGAAAAAGAAAACAATTTATTAGATGAAAAAAAATTAGCGGAAATGCTGAGAAGCGAAGTTTTAAAAAGCTCCGAAAATTTTGTTGAACAGCCTCAAGAAAAAGCAAGCTTGGAGGAATTTGAATATGTTTCAACAAAAAATGAGCCGTATATCTCTCCTATTATGACAATGAGCGAAGATGAGATATTAAACTTCGTTGAAAACTTTGAAGTGGCAGAACTTGCTACGCTATCTGTTGCGGAACTTAACAGATTGGGAGAAGTTCTTGGCGTTCCTCCCGAAATTTTAACCGAAGATATGGAATAATTACCTTTTTTCGATTAATTCAATCTGATTTCCGTCAGGGTCAAGCAGGAAGCATATTCTTGTCTTGATTTCAGACATATAAAACGGTTCTATTTCGAATGCATAACCGAGATTATGCATTCTTTTAGCTATCTTTTCCATATCTTCAACTTCAAATGCAAAGTGTCCGAATGCATCCCCGTTTGTATATCCTGTTTTCGGGATATAGTCGTTTATTGTTAACTCAATTTCAAAACCTGTTTTTTCATCTTTTAAATACAGTAAATAACAATCCTCAAGACGAATTTTTCTATCCTCTTTTAATCCGAGTAAATCGCAATAGAACTTAATTGATTCGTCCGGTTTTTTTACTCTTATCATTGCATGCAAAAATTTCATATCTTCCTCAAATTTATTACAGAACTACTATATTCAAACTATTTAAGTAAAAACATCTTTAAAATGCAATATCTTTATATTAAAATATTCAAATGGAAAAACAATATAATCTTAGTTTTAAGAAAAACAGCATAGAAAAACTTCTGCTAAATCTTGATCAAAATCCCTATTCGCAAAAAAATAAAGATTTCAGATACACCCTTTCTTTGATATACGAATTAATAGAAGAAGAGTTTGCAGATACATTCGATACTAAAAATCAAATTTTAAGACAAACCGAGATTTTTCTAAATAAAGACGGAAACAATGTAAGTATTTTTGTTACTCCGCCCTACAACTTTGATTATTATTTAAAATCCAAAGGTTCTTTATACAGGCTTCGTCCCGAATACAAGGGCGAACACTACGGCTATAAAATAAGCCTTGATATGTTTTTTGAATATTTTACGGGAGTGGATGAAAACCTTGATTTATCAGACTGTACGGAAAACTATAAATTTTACTTTAATTTAATTCAGTTTGTTAAAAAAACGGTAGAAAAATTGCATTTTATTCCTGCCGTTAATTTTAAAAAAGATACATTCAGCGTTTATTATGAACCCTATTTTCAAAATAAGGATTTCGTAAGGGCATATAATCAAATTATTGATAATGATGTACTGGATAAAGAAACCACGGAAAAACTCATAGAAAAATATTTAAACTACATCATTTTTACATTCCTTGGTGTGAAGCATTATCGCTTTAAAGACCTGAAAGCTGCAGTATATCTTGTTAAAAACGGTATTCAAAAAAGATTATATAAAGGAAACGATTTAGCATTCGACATTCAAAGCTGGTTTGATGAAATGAGTCTTGGAAGCTATGATATTGTTCCTGTATTTAATATTGAAAAGCTTACGGATGAGAAATTTCTGCTCAGAATTTTAGCAAAAGATAAAATCAAAAATGAAATAAAACAGCTTGAAGATTTAACCGACGAAGAAAAAATATTAATTGAAAAGCAAATAAACTGGGCGACAAAATACATAGAAGACCTTGAAGACGTTACAATGGAGCTTGATTTATCCGGTGTATATAAGATGATTACAAGAATTACTTATTATCTTGCTCAAGCCGGTATGGAAGTTAATTTGCCCGAGGGAATGGATAATGTTATCATCCCGAGAGCCTCAATTAATGCTAAAATTAAGCAAAAACGTATTCAAGACTTAAAAGATTTGCTTGAAAATCCCGCAGGTTCAACTATTTCCCTTGATGAAATAATGAACTTTAATATTGAAATAGCTCTTGGCGATAATGAAAAAATATCGGCAGAGGAATTCAGAGAACTTGCAAAAAATTCTCAAGGGTTAATAAAATACAAAGATAAATATATCTTAATTGACAGAGAAGAAACCGATAAGCTTCTTGCAAAACTTGAGCATACACCGAATTTGACCGTAAACAAAATGCAGTTATTGCATAATGCCCTGTCAGGAAAAATAGATGATTATGATTTTGACTATGATGAAGCATTTGCAAGAGTAATTTCGGATTTTACAAAAGTTGAAGATATAAGTTTACCTAAAGAACTGAACGGAGAATTAAGAACCTATCAAAAAATCGGTTTCAGATGGCTTTATACAAATATCTCAAAAGGATTTGGCTGTTGCATAGCCGATGATATGGGTCTTGGTAAAACAATTCAGGTTATAAGCATAATTTTAAAATTAAAAGAAGATAAAAAGCTGAAAAACCCTGTACTTGTTGTTTGTCCGACAACGTTAATGGGCAACTGGAAAAGAGAGCTGAACACTTTTGCTCCGTCACTAAAAGTCCATATCTATCACGGATTTAACAGGGAATTTTCAACAAATTGCGATGTAATACTGACTACATATGCGATTTTAAGAATTGATTTGGAAAAATTCCAAAAAACAAACTGGGATTTACTTGTTATAGATGAAGCTCAAAATATTAAAAACCCGTCCACAAACCAGACACAGGCAATTAAAGCAATTAAAGCAAATATGAAAATAGCTATGACCGGTACACCTGTTGAAAACAGACTGTCCGAACTCTGGAGTATATTTGACTTTATAAATAAGGGTTATCTTGGTTCGCTTGTTGATTTCGGAAAAAATTACTCAATTCCTATCGAAAGATTTAAAGAACTCACCCGTGCAGAAAAGCTTAAAAAAGCAATAAGTCCTTTTATGTTGAGGCGCCTTAAAACAGATAAAACAATTATTTCGGATTTACCTGAAAAGATTGTTCTTGATGATTACTGCTATTTAACAAAAGCTCAGGTCGCTCTGTATGAAAGAATATTAAACCAATCAATGGAAAATATAACAAAATCAGACAACAGAATGGGAAGACGAGGCGCTATATTTAAGCTTATAACCAACTTAAAACAGGTTTGCAATCATCCTTATCACTATTTAAAACATGGCGATATGTCCGCTAATGCTTCCGGCAAAACTCAAAAATTAATGGATATATTGAAAAACATTACGGATAATAACGAGAAAGTGCTTGTGTTTACTCAATATAAAGAAATGGGTTCGATTTTAGAAAATATTATTGCGGATGAATACAATAAAACACCTCTGTTTTTCCACGGAAGTCTGAACGTTAAGCAAAGAGAAGAAATAATTAAAAGTTTTCAGGAAGATGCGGATGAAAAAATAATGATTCTTTCTCTTAAAGCGGGCGGATTGGGTTTAAATTTAACGAGTGCATCAAATGTTATACATTATGACCTCTGGTGGAATCCTGCGGTTGAAGACCAGGCAACGGACAGAACATACCGTATAGGTCAGGATAAAAACGTTATGATACACAGATTTATAACATTATCAACATTTGAAGAAAAAATCGATAAAATCATAAAAGATAAACGTGAACTTGCTAACGCTGCCGTATTCGAGGGAGAAAGAACAATAACAGAGCTTACGGATGATGAAATTTATGAAATATTCTCTCTTGCTTAATTAAACGCCGATTAGATGTTCAATTTCTTCAATAGGTGAATTTATAAGGCTCTTTTTGAAATCAATAACCGTTTCAAATTCTTCTTTTAATTTTTCAAATTGTTCGCTTTTTTTGAAATTTTCATAATCGAAAGGTTTTATATATTCAATTTTATCGATATCAAGTATTTTAATTGAACCGATTTCTTCAAGTATTTCAAGAGATATTTCAACAAAATACCCGCTCAAGCATAGTGCGCTTGAAAATCTTTTAATATCAATCTTTCCGCCTAATTTATTGTGGCAATATTTAATCATTCCGTTGATTTGTTTAACATAATTTTCAATATTTTCATCAATTTTGTAATTCATAAAATGAATTTTTTCGGGTTTTATTGAAGATATAATTTCAATCAAATCCTCTTTTGTTCCGGGATAATCAAAAAACATCACTCCCGAATGCTTATCGGGCTCAGACATTATATTATTTGAAATTGATTCGTATTTTGAAAGATTTTCCTTTACTTTCGGACTTTTTGCCCAAACGGCAATATCAAGACCGTCTTTTTTAAGGTATGAAGCAACCTGCTCGAGTATTCCTGTTTTTTTTCTGTGGTCAAAAAGTTTAAAGCTTTTTTTATTGTTGATTTTTTCGCAATATATATCAACAAGTTCCATTTGTACGTTTTTGATATCATTGAATACATTTAATTTAAGATAGAAAGCTATGTCGCATGTGCTGTTTAAAGGTATGTTTATTTCATTTTCCTGCCATTTTACCGCTTTTATTTTTTGACCGTTTTTTGAAAATATTAAACTTAAGTGATTTTTATCCTTGCCTAAAGGCTTAACATCTTCTAAAACAACATTAAACATTGAAAACAAAGGAATTTCGTTATTTTGCCCGAAAGGTTCAAGTTTATTAATCGTATCCAGTATATTTAAGTCGATATCTTCAATTTGAAGCTCGGCATCGGTGTATAAAATATCCGTGCTTATTTCTTCGGAATTATTGGAAATAGTATTAAGGAGCGCTTCTTTTACTTTTTCAAATGAAATTTTATTTAAGTCAAAACTGCATCCGCCTGCAAGTTTATGACCTCCAAAGCCCGAAAACAATTCTTCGTTTTCCTTAAGGGTTTGATATACATTTATTGCCTCATTGCTTCTGATTGAACATCTTGCATTGTTATTCTCATCAACCGTCATTAAAAAGCAGGGTTTAGAATATTCTTCAACAATTTTTGAAGCAACAATTCCTATAATACCCACATGCCAGTTTGGATTTATTAAAATAATTGCGGGATTATTTTTTTCTTCTTTATGCTCTGTTAAATAAGTTTGAATATCGTTAAAAGTTTCAAGGCATTTTGATTGCCTTATTTTATTATAATTTTCGAGCTGTTCGATTATTATATCGAGTTTAGTGTCGTTATCGGTTGTAAGAAATTCAAACGACAATGAAGCATTAGCCAGCCTTCCAACCGCATTTAATCTCGGAGCAAAGATGAACGCTATGTCGTAACTTGTTATTTCATTTTGACAATTTTTTTTCAAAAGTCTGTAAACAGGTTTTGATACCTCCTCGCCTTTTTTATTTAACAGTTCAAGGCAAACTGCTACCATAGAACGATTTTCTCCGATAAGAGGAACAACATCGGCTACAATTCCGAGTGAAGCTATGACAAGAAGCTCTTCTTTTAATTTTTCATCATCAATCCCGTCTAATAGTGCAAGTGCAAGCTTATATGCAACGCTTGAGCCCGAATTGTATGACAGCGAAGTTATATCATTGATATCCGTGTCTTCTTTTATTGCTCCCTGAACTTGCGGATTGATAACGGCATAAGCAGGCGGAATATCGCCGTCTGTTGAGTGATGGTCTGTTATAATTGTGTCTACTTTAAAACCTTTTAAAAGATTTATTTCCGAATTATTTGAAATTCCGCAATCAACCGTTATCACAAGCTTTACTTTTTCTTTTGATATAAATTTAATAAGCTCTTTGCTGTTTAAACCATGACCGTGAAGAAGTCTGTCGGGAATAAACTCTATAACATTAGCATCCAGTTTTTTCAATGCTTTATAGAGTATTGTTGTGCTGGTTACGCCGTCGCAATCAAAATCACCCCAGATGAGTATTTTTTCATTGTTTTCGATAGCCTTTAATATTCTGTCTTTTGCTTTTTGCATATCCGAAAATACATAAGGGCTTATGAAATATTTTCTTGACGGATTTAAAAATTCCTCTTGTTTTTCTTTGGTATCAATATTTTTTACATCAAGAAGTTCGTCTAAAAGAAAATCTTTTAGCGAACTTCCCTGAATATTTGTTTTCTTTTCTCTAACGGCAATTTTACGGTAATTCATTTTATCTTCTGCTGTTTAGCTGAGCCAGTAGTCTTAAAATTTCAAGGTAGAACCATACAAGCGTAACAAGAAGTGCAAAAGCTCCGTACCATTCAAAGTAATCAGGGAGCATATTTTGGCTTCCTCTTTCAATAAAATCAAAATCCATAATGAAATTTAATGCTGCAAATATACATATAAATCCGCTTATGGCAATTCCGGTTAAGCTTCCGAAAGGTAAAATGGAATGTCCCATAAAACCTGCAACAATAGCTATTAAATAATATATGCCTATACCGAGAGTTGCGGTAAAGACAACTTTTCTGAATTTATCCGTTGCTTGAATTATTTTTGTTTTATATAAAAACAACATTGAAAGTAATGTTAAAACCGTTATTGCAACGGCATTAACCACTATTCCGTTATATATTGCTTCATATCCGTAGCTAATCGAACCGAGAAGCAGTCCTTCGCATACGGCATACATAGTTCCCGTTATTTTTGCGGTATTCGGTTTAAAAGACGTAATAAGCGCCAGTACAATTCCTGCAACAAGAGATATACCCGAAATAAGCATGGCTTTATCGCTAAATCCTTTTGCCAGCAAGTTCCATGTGAAACATCCCGATAAAATTACAATTGCGGTAAACAGCATTGTTTTATTAACCGCACCCTGCACCGTCATTGGTTTAGAATCTAATATAACGTTTTCCGTAACATTTTGTCTTATCATTGGATTAGATGTCATAATTTCCTCCTCAAAATTTGTAATTGAATTATACACCAATTTCAAGTTAAAATAAAGGATATGATAAAAATAGCTATAACCGGCAATATCGCATCGGGTAAATCGACAGCGGAAAAAACAATTGAAAAACAAGGCTATCCTGTTTATGACCTTGATAAAATATCTCATGGACTTCTGGAAAACGGTTGTAAAAATGAAATTATAAAAAAATTCGGCACAACTGATAGAAATAAACTTGCAAAGATTGTTTTTTCAAATAAAGACGAACTTTTAAAATTGGAAAGCATCTTATACCCTGAATTAAAGAATGAAATATTTAGAATATTTAATGAAAATAAAGATAAAAAAGCTGTTTTTATATCGGGTGCTCTGATTATTGATAAAGGTTTCGGAGAATTATTTGATAAAATAATTTTTATTGATGCGGATTATGATTTAAGGCTCGAAAGGCTTATTAAAAGAAATAATTATACGTTTGAAGAAGCCAAAATAAGAATTGATGCACAGGATGACAAGAATAAAAATCTGTCGGATTGTATAATTGAAAATAACAGTGATAAGGCAACATTTGAAAAAAATATTTCGGATATTTTAAGAGAATTAATATAACGCTACGGCTAAAACTCAAATAAAATCAGCAAAAATAAAACATTTGGGTTACATTTCTTATAACTCGCTTGATTTTTTTTATTTATTAAATATTATTAAATTATTGATATCTTATGAAAGGATGTAGAAATGTCAGTATATTGCGAAATCTGTGGAAAAGGTTCTTTAAAAGCAGCTAAGATTTCGTTCTCACATAAACAAAATGTACACAGACAGCTTCCGAATTTGCAATCCGTTAAAGTAAAACTTGCAGACGGTTCTGTTAAAAAGATGCATGTATGTACATCTTGTATTAGAGCGGGAAAATTCACAAAAGCATAATGCTTGGAAAGTAAAATTTTAAAGAAGACGGTTTGGATTATTGATTAATTTTATTTCTTACCGTCTTTTTTAGTAAAAATAATATATTTTATTCCGGATGGAGTTAAACTTTGAAAATAGGAATATATCTGGGGGATATAAAAAGCCCTGAATCCATAGGGGATTTGACTTTTGAATTATCATTTATTGATGAGCTTGTTAAGCAAAAAACAAATCATGAATTTGTTGTCTATTATTTCGGCAAAAAAGCATTTTTCGATAATTCAAAAAATGTTAAATTTAAGTGCTTGAAATATTTTAAAAAACCCGAAATTTCTTTAATGCCTTTCAAATTCAATACTTACAAAACTCCTTTTTGTCCGCTCAATCACACACTCAAAAAAGACAGGATTAATGTTGTATTTTTCCTTACACCGTATCTGCATGAACATATAGAAGTACCTTATTATGCGGTTATAAGAGATGTAGCACACAGGATTCTTCCGCATTTTCCCGAATTTAACACATCTTATACTTTTGAAAAAACGGAAAAAAGACTAAATGTCTTTTTATCCTCCGCTTCTAAAATAATCACCTGTAATAAGATTGCAAAAAATGATATTAAAACCCTTTATGATGTTATTGATGAAAATATAACAATTCAAAATATTCCATACCCGAACTGGTTAAAAACCGCAGAGGAAGATAATTCAGTTTTGAGAAACAATTCTCTCGGAAAAAACAGCTATATACTATATCCTGCGCAGTTCTGGACTCATAAAAACCATATAAGATTGATTCTTGCATCAAAAATAATGCAGGAGCAAAATATTAACCTGAAAGTCGTTTTTACGGGAAAAGACAGGGGAAATAAAAAATATTTAACAAATGAAGTAAATAAGTTAAATCTTGAAAATGAAGTAATCTTTCTTGATTATGTAAGTCATAATGAGCTTAAAACGCTTTATAAAAATGCCTATGCGCTTGTTTATCCGTCACTGGCGGGGCCTGACAGTGTTGTTGCACTTGAAGCAATGTATTATAACTGCCCTGTTTTAATATCCAATCTCTTAGGGTACAACGAGCAGTTGAAATCTTCGGCATTATACTTTAATCCGCTTGATGAAAATGATATAGTAGAGAAAATAAAAATGCTTAACGATATAGCGTTCAAAGATGATATAACGTCACGGGGAAAACTTTTAATAAAAGAAAACACTCCCAAAAATTATGTCGATAAATTTTTAAATATTATGGATAGTTTTTATTTAACAAGAATGTGCTGGTCGCTTGAGGAAAGTTATCGGGAAAAATGACAATAATATTTTTTGTAATACTTACATTTTTAATAATAGCTTTTATTTTTGTTTCTATTTTCCTTGTTTTTAAAACAAAGCAGGAAAAACAGGATTCTGCGGTTATTTTTGCGAATAAAATTTTTGAAGAAAAAGGTTTTGTTCCGCTCCATATCATATATATAAACTCTGCAAAAATTGCCGCAATTAATGCTAAACAAACAGTTGTTGCCGTTATTACGATAAATTCACCCGATAACTATACTTATGAAGAAATAAATTATTTTCTCATAACATCAATTGAAAAAACTCCCGTAAGCATTAACCTTACCTATATTTCCAACGGAGATAAAAAAGTCTTAACTTTTAACAGAACAAAACAGGTTGAAGATATAATTTACAGACTTTATAAAAATGCAACCGTGAGAAAGCTTTCTCAAAAATATAATATTAAAACATTCAGTATTACAAGCGGAAGCGATTGGAATTGCAGTTTTGTATGGGCTTATTTTGCACAAAGAGCGCTCTTTACTTATCATAGAAATACCGAAAAGACGGCATCCTATAAATTGAATTTATTAAAAGAATTTTTCACTCTTGATACAAAATACAGCTACTTTGAAGCTCCTGTTTTAGGAATAGCACAACAGCTGTTTGTATATGAAAAAAGTTTTTTAGACGAACTGTATAATTACCTTGTTACTGCTATAAAACAAAAAACGGCAACCGTTGTTACGGATAAGATATTCTATGATGATTACAGTAATATAATTTACCTTTCAAACGGTGTAAATTCTCTCCAATCAATTATTATTGATAAAATTGATGACGTATACTACCACGATAACAAGCTGACATTTACTTTAAAAGAAGACGAAAGGGAAATTAATTTCCTTGCAGATAAAAATTTTATTGAAGAATTTGTGGATTTTATAACGAAATATAATCTCGGAAAAATCGCACATAATTTTAACTATAATTTTGATAAGATAATGAATGCAACCGACAGCACTAAATTCATCATTGACTATACAAGAGACAGGGTCATTTATTGCGCTAATTTTGACAGATTTTCAAAGTTTTCTTACATTATAATTGCATTTAGTAGTCTTGAATCCGCAGAACTTGTAAAATCAGGAACAAACTATTTTGTAAGAATTTTCACAAAAGATAAAGATATTATTGATATATCCTGTAAAAAGCCTAAAGTTGCGCAGTATATTATGGCACAGCTGACAACCATAATAAACAGTTAAATTTCGCAGAATAATCCTGCGCAATAATGCTTGGTTTTTAAGCAACACATTTTTGCCGTTTCCTGCTGTTTTTTATATTACAATTTCCGTTTCGTTTTTGTAGGTAACATATCCTAAATATGTATCGGGCGGTCTTCTTAAATATTTCCTTTTTGTCATAATAATAGGGGTTTTGCCGGAGTTTTTTGCTTTTGAATTGTTTTTAACCAGCTTTGCACAAAATTCCAAAACTTCTTTATTCGGCTCTTTATTCTTTGTTTTTAAAATCACATGAGAACTCGGACAATTTAAAACATGAAACCATAAATCTTCACTCTGTGCAATTTTAGAAATTAAGTAATCGTTTTGCTTGTTATTTTTGCCTATATATATTTCAAATCCTTTAAAATTAATTTTTTCGGGATTTATTTTCTCATTACTGCCTGATTTTGCAGGGCTTTCAAGTTCTGAAATTTCATCTTGAATTTCATTTAGTTCTTTAAAGGAAGAAGAGTTGTCTATGTTAAATATAATACTTTCATAATATTCAAGTTTATTTTCAGCCTGCTCTGTTCTTTTTTGAGAATATTCAACGGCAGTTTTTTCTTTTTTGTATTTTTGATAATATTTTTGCGCATTATCGCTTATTGACAGTGTTTCATCGATGGGGATTTTATAGCCGTCAATATTAATTTCATTGCCGTATTCTTTTATGTTGTATAAATTTGCAATTAATAAATCTCCCCAGAGTTTATACTTTTCGGCTTTTTTAAAATCACTTTCGTTATTTATAATTTGTTTTTGCTTATTTATATCTTTTTTCAGCATTCTTTTTAAATTTGCTTTGAGATTGGATATTTTTTCTTCAAACATAATATTAGAAAAATAATTATCAATTGAAGAAGTTATATCATCTCCCGAATTCCAAAAAGAAATAATAAATTCTTTGTTTTTGCCTGCTTCAAGATTTTGCATAGAAGCAAATGTTTCGTTCGATGGAAGATTTTTATTTAATATTTTTTCGGTTACAGCTAAGCTGAAATAATAAAAATTATCAGAAATTAATTTAGGGTCGTTTCTTTTTATAAACTCATTTCCTGTTGTAAAACTTGTATTTAAAATATCAAGTTTATTTTGTTTCGGAGGATAAATGTATTCTATTCCGCCGTATATTTCTCTTACGGAACTTTTATCGGGGGAAATATTATGCATTGCTCCTGTTATAATTTTATTTTGAGCATTATAAAGAATAATGTTTGAATGTTTTCCCATTAATTCAACCGCTAAACACATTCTTGTAAGAGAACCTATTTCATCAAAATAATCAAAATAAAATTCTAAAATTCTTTCATAAGGAACAAGTTTAAAATCCTTAATTTTAGAGCCGTTAAAATATTTTCTTAACTGCATACAAAACATCGGCGGTACTTTAGGAATTATAATATTTCTTTTTTCCAAAGTTTTATCATTGCTAAAACAGATATGCGGATACTTTGGGTTTATGTTTATGTATAATTTTTTATTTTTTGATTGGTTTATATTTCTTATATTTAAAATAATTTCGTGTCTGCTTGGAAGCTGAATTTTCTGCACAACGGAATTAATGATAAAATCATAATTTTCTTCGTAAAAATATTTTAATGTTAGAGAATCAAGGTTATACATAACCATATAATTGTAATATAATAATATTAATTATGAAATGCTATTTTTTCGGAACATTCAATCCTGTTCATATAGGACACATAGAAATTGCAAGAAGGATTAAAGATTTATTTAACTTTGAAAAGATTATTTTTGTCCCGTCTTATATTCCTCCGCATAAAATAATGGATGTTGCAAGTTTTGTACACAGATTTGAAATGCTTAAATTATCGGTCGGGGAAGATAGTGTTTCTAATATTGAAACAAAATTAAAACCGCCGAGCTACACATTTCAAACAATTCAAGAATTACTTAAAGAAGATAAAACCGAAAAAATTAATTTTATAATCGGTTATGACCAGTTTTTTAAAATTGAAAGCTGGAAAAACCCCGAGTTTTTAAGAGATAACTTAAATTTTATAGTCGTTCCGAGACGCTTTAAAAACGGACAGGTTATGGCTAAGGGGGCTTTAGAATATTTAAAAAACAAAGGTTATTCATTTGAAACGGCAAATATCGATTTTCTTGATGTATCATCAGATATGATAAGAAAATATATTGAAAATGATATGGAAATAACAGGATTGGTAACAAAAGAGGTTAGAGAATATATTGAAAAGTTTGGATTATATAAAAATTTGGCTCAAAGAAAATTTATCGGCTAAAAGGTACTCTCATTCCGAAGGCTGTGCCATTAGAGCTCGCGAGCTTGCACAATTATACGGACTCGATGAAGATAAAGCATATCTTACGGGATTAATGCATGATTGCGCTAAGAATTTTTCCAATGAAGAATTGTACGATATTATAAAAAACGAAATTAAAACAGGCTTTGATGAAAGCGAACTTAAAAATCCCAAGACATATCATGCTATTGCGGGAGCTTATTTTGTTAAAAAATACTTTGAAGCGGATGACCCTGAAATTATTCAAGCGGTAAGAAACCATACAATAGGTGCTGTCGATATGACCTTATTTGATAAGGTTGTTTTTCTTGCGGATAAAATAGAACCTTATCAAAGAGATGAAAAATACGTTAAAAAGATAATGAAGATTATAAAAAAATTCAAAGGAATTACAGGGCTTGATGTTGCGCTTTTAAAGTGTTTTGAAGAAACAATAAAAAGTCTTGTTAAAAGAAAACTGTACATCTGCCCGACAACTATTGATGTTTATAATGTTCTTATCGAAAGCGTCGGCGATTTATTAAAGGAAGAATAACTTTTACAGTAGTGATTGCATCGGAATCAAACCTGCTTTTAATGCTATATCTGTGCAATATTTCTCTTCAGGTGAAAATCTGTTTTCGGAATATATTTGATAACTTTTTTTAAATTTCTCAGGTGTTCCGTCGTGTATTGTTAAAGTATTACAGCCCGCATTCAGACCGTTTAGCTGTCCGCATTTATCTTCTATTGAAAGAGATGATGTGGCAGGAATAAGACAATTTGGTTTTAAAATTCTTAAAATAGCAAGAAAGTTCAATGTTATATCAATATCACCCATCTTGCAATTACTGAATTTTGAAAATTTGTTCGGAATAAATTTTGTTGCGCTTACCATATCAAGCTTTAGTTTATTAATGAGTACTAAATCGTCAACCATATCATCAAGCGTTTGCCCGGGGAGCCCTATAATATTTCCGCTTCCGACTTTATATCCTATATCAATTAAATTATTAATACAGTTTAATCTGTTTTCCAGTGTATCGAGCGGTCTGCAATATTTATGAAGTTCAGCATTTGATGTTTCAAATTTTAAAATATATCTTGATGCACCGGCCTCTTTTAATTGTATGTATTGTTCTTTTTCAAGATTACCCATGCATAATATTATTTTTATGTCCGAACATATTTCCACTGCTTTTTTGCAGCAATTTGCAATAGTATCTATAAATTTTTGATTTTTATTTTCGCCGGATTGCAGTAAAAAAGTTCTTCTTCCTGATAATACAAGGTTTTCTATAATGCTTATAATTTTATCATCAGATAAAGTATATAAGTTATTTTTATTATGTCCCATGGAACAATATAGACATTTTTGATTACAAATATTAGAAAGTTCTACTACGCTTCTTAGTTCTGCTTTATTTGTAAATACTCCGGACAATCTGACTTTTCTTGCTGTTTTAAATAATTCATTTTGTAATTCATTCTTGTACAGCAGAATTTTTTTTATCTTTTCTTTGTCTAAGGATTGTATTGCCTTAATTATACTATCTTGCATGATACACATTTTAGCACAGATAATATAGCCTGAAAAAAATTGACAAGCTTTTGAATTTATAGTAATTTTGTCGAATGAAGTTTGGGAAAATCAAAATTTTTCTTTCAGTACTAATCATTATTCTTGCATTAATAACGGTCTATATTACGGCAGAGTTATATTTGTATTATGACTATCAAAGTAAAAATAGTGCAATGATTGATTTTTGCTATAATAATTGTAAATCTTCTACAAATATAAATAAAACCGGAAATAATAATCAAGAATTACAAGAAATCTGTCAAAATGATAATAAAAAAGTGGAAAATTGTTTTGCAAGATTAAGAGAACTTTTACTGCCACATCTTCTTATATATAAAGGCTATATCGACAATAAACCTTTAGAATTTATACATTTTGACATAGATACCAGTTATAAAGTGCCTGTGCAAATAATAAATTTATCGGATGTTTTAATTGGGTATGGTGTCGGACCGAGTTGTAATTTTGAGAATCAATTTGCAAAAATGTTCAAAAAGCCGGCATTTGCTTTTGATTGCGGAAATACCGCAGAAGATTCAAAGTGTAAAGAAGCAAAATTTGAAGATGAATGTATTGTTACCGATAAATTTTTAATTAAGAATCAGGTATCATCCGATAAAATTCATTCTTACGGCGAAAAATTAAAGCAAATGCATCTGGAGAATAAAAAAATATATCTAAAAATGGATATTGCAGGTGCAGAAAAAGATGCAATTCCTGATATATTAAAATATTCCGATAATATAACAGCTATTTCTTTAGTTATACATCAGGAAAGTTCAAAAGAAATAATCGATAGCATTAAAATGCTTAAATTATTAAATAAAGATTTTGTAATTGTTACAAGAAGCATTATAATAATGCCTAAAACTAAAAATATATTATCGACATCAAGATATTCAACAGGGTATGATTTGGAAAAGTACATAGTTTTAACGCTGGTAAACAAAAAACTTTTAAGCAGGTATCATTTAAAATTTAACCAAACAAGCAAATCAAACTATACAGACTATACAACAAACAAACCTGATTATCTGACATATGAACCCTATTCAAATATAAGCTGGCAAGTTGTTTTGTGGGAAAAAATAAGAAAGATTTTCAAGGTAAGTTATGAGTAATTCTCTGTATGGAATTTCATTAGCCTTAATATCAACTGCGAGCTGGGCGATTTGTTCAATATTATTTAAAAAATTAGGCGAAAAATTTGATGCAGTCAGTATGACAACAATGAAAGCAATATTAAGTTCCGGAATACTTTTTTTAATTATTTTTTTTACCGGAGCCGGATTTATAATACCAAACATATTGTTGTTGCCTGTTGCACTTAGCGGAATTATAGGGATTGCAGCTGGCGACAGTTTGTTTTTTGCGGCTTTAAATAAACTGTCACCGCTAGCTTTATCTGTAATACTGCTGGTTTGTCCGGATTTATTTTCGGGAATTTTCGGAGCCGTATTTTTAAAAGAATTTCCTTCATTTTTATCGTGGATTGGAATTTTCTTTATCATAATGGGCATTTTTCTTCTTTTTAAGGAAGAAGAAAATAATTCTAAAGTCAATACAAAAATAACAGGCATAATTTTTGCAATACTATCTTTGATTTGTACTTCATATTCAATGGTTATAATAAAACCCGTTCTTGCTCAAATACCCGTTATGGTCACAACAATGTATAGAATGTTCTTCGGCGGGCTTGTTTTGATATTTATAAACATTATTACGGGGCAAATATTTGGCTGGAGAAAAAAATTTAACAATCCGACATATAATTTAAAACTTGCAGGTGTTATCTTTCTTGTTACAATAGGCGGTTTTTGCATGTCATTAGCTGCAGTTAAATACTGCAAGTTGATAATAGCCAGCTCTCTAATGATGCTTGAACCATTATTTATATTGATTTTTATGGTAACATTTAATAAATACAAGCCGAGTTTAAAAGAGATTATCGGTACGGTAATTATTACGGCAGGCATTCTTTTAATTTGTATTGGTTAATATTATGGATTATGGAAATTTAATAAAATCGGCAAACATAAGAGTAAAAGAGTTTCATGAATTGCAAAAACTCGGCGCAATATGTAAAAGCGGGGAATTTATCCCTGCAGGAATTCACTATCCTCCAATTACAAAATATCCTGATATTGAATACAATGAAATGTTTAAAGGGTATTCTATGCCTGCTGATAATTTTCTTGATTTATATGTTCATTTCCCTTTTTGTTCCAAAAGGTGCTTATTTTGTCATTATCCGTCATTGTACGAAAATAATAAAGCTGAAAAAGACAATTATATTGATGCATTAGAAAAAGAGTTTAATATTTATAAAAAAGTTCTCGGAATTGATAGAATAAAATTAAGAGTGGTGCTGATCGGAGGAGGAACACCTACGGATTTAACCGCACTTCAATTAAAAAGATTTCTTGAAATTTTTCATAGGAATTGTGATACTTCAAAGCTTCGTCAATTCAACTATGATGTTTCCCCTCACACTTTAATCGGAAAAGACGGTGTAGAGAGATTGAAAATTTTAAAAGATTATGGTGTAAATCGTTTGACAATTGGTGTCCAATCCATGAATGAAAAAGTTTTAAAACTTATGAACCGTTCTCATACAAAAAAAGAAGCACTGCAATCAATTGAAAATTCAATGAATATGGGTTTTCAAACAAATATTGAGTTTATATACGGCCATCCGGGTCAGACTCTTGAAAGCTGGTATAATGAACTAAAAGAAATTGTTAAAATAAATTGTCATGAATATCAATTTTACAGATTAAAAATAGAGGCATACGGCGACCAGCAGGGAACAATAAGACAGTATAAAGAGTATCATCCTGATATGATGCCGTCTGCCGAGGATACCATAAGAATGAAACAAATGGTAATAGATTATCTTGCCGATTTTGGTATTTATGAAAATTTAAGAAGAGTTTTCACAAGGGATAAAAAATATATATCTTTGTATGCTTTTAATCAATGTTGTCGACAGCTTGATCAAATAGGTCTTGGTTTAACGGCATTTTCATCCTTAAGAGACAGATTTGTTTTAAATACGCAATCATTCAGGCAATATTATTCAAGAATAAAAAAGGGTATGCTCCCATATAACAGAGGTTATGTAAGGAATAACGACGCGCAACAAAGATGGGCAATAATACTGCCTTTAAAAAATTATTTCATTAAAAAAAGCAGATATAAAGAAGTTTCAGGAATGAAAATAGAAAACACAAAATTTTACCCTCTAATTCAGCAACTAAAAAATTACGACTTAATTAAAGAAGATAAGGAAACAATAAAACTCACAAAAAAAGGAGCATTTTTTTCGGATGAAGTTGTAGGATTATTTTATAGTCCGGAATTTATTCAAAAGGAAATCACGGAATATAATAACGGTTTGTTAAATCCATATAAACTAAATAAATGAATATTCTATCTTATAAAATGAGTCATTATTTGGCTTTCTTTTTCAGGCAGACCGAATTTTTCCTTACCGAGTTGTATTGATTTTATTAAAAATATCATATTTCTTGCCAGTGTTCTCATTGTTTGCAAGCCTTCCTTATCCGAAGAAGCATCTCCCGGCATTCTTCCGTGAACACTATTCCAGTATTGGCTTGATACAACAGGCATGCCTGAAATAGTAAAGAATTTATTTAATTCATCAAATGTTGAAGAACATCCGCCTCTTCTTGCAACAACGACACTTGCACCTGCTTTCATTGTTTTATTGAAAGGTGTTGAATAAAAAAGTCTTTGTAAAAATGCAACAAGAGTGGCATTTGCGCTTGCATAATACACGGGACTCGCAACGATTAAACCGTCTGCTTCCTGAAACTTCGGTGCAACTTCATTAACTATATCGTCAAAAACGCATTTTCCGATTTCTCTGCATTTAGCGCAGGCAATACAACCTCTTATTTCTTTTGAACCTGCATTTATAATTTCCGTTTCAATATTATTTTCCAAAAATATTTTGTTTGCTTCCTCAAGAGCGATTGACGTATTGCCGTTAGCTTTGGGACTGCCGTTAATTAATAAAACTTTCATTGTCACTCCTCTTAACATTTTTATTAATTATATCATAATTAATCCTATAATATTTAATAAAACAGAATTTTAAGGCTTAAAATACCAAAAAAACAAGCTGTCGAATAATTATGACAGCTTGTTTTTTATTTATATTGCTTTGTTATTTATTGTTTTTAGCTTCAAATTTAGCCATTTTCTTTGCTTCGTATCTTGCCTGAATTTTATCTTTTACGAAAATTGCAAATTTAGTTGTCGCAACGGCAATTGTTGCTGCAAATACATAGCTTGAAAATCCGCCGAGGTTTGTAAGTTTTACTTTTTTAAATAACTCTTTAGTTAATGAGCCGTCTTTAACAAGATTTTTTGCTATTCCCTGACCTCTTAAAGACGCAATGCCTTCTTCTGCCACCATAGGCAAGAATGCTAATGCGGTTAATTTTCCTGCATTTCTCTTTACAAAATCAGCACCTTTTTGGATAACGGAATCATTTTTATTTGTTTCATCGGTTGTTTTTCTTTTATTTAATAATGAAATTAATAAAATAGTTGCAGGAATTGTTGCAGCTACACCGCGCATTTTTTGTAATGATTTTAATATTACACCGCCGTTATTATTCAGCGCATGACCCATTTCATGGAATACGCTTGTTTGAAGTGATTTATTTGGAGTTATAATTTTATTAGCGTTCGGTAAATAGCAGGCATTTGTACCTAATTTAAACATTATACCTTGAGCTTTGCTTTGTGTTTTTATCAGTTCATTTTTATCAATTAGACTACCTTCAAATAATTTACTGTTTAAAAATCTTTGCAAAAGCTTATTTGACTTTAATTCATTACCGATAGCATTAAGTGCTTTTTTATCTTTTCTGTCATTTTTAAACATTAAATTTAAAATACCGATAGGGTTTTTTAAAGTGTTGAAAGGTACTTCATTCATTTTATATATTCTCACACCTTTTTCATATAAACCTGAATCTCTTAAACCTTTTCTTGCGGCACGGGTTAATTGTGCTGCATCTTCTTTTGATATTGCGGAAACTTTTCTCATTGCACCTAAAATGCCGATACTTGCAGCTGAAGCCGGAAGTCCGATAAGACTTTGAGCATATTGAGCTCTAAAGAAACCTTTGTTTCTCATTTTGGGTTGCATAACCGAAGAATTAACGGATGAAGCAGATGTCATATATACCTCTTTCTTTGTGATGATGAACTATAACATCACAAAACATGTAAATAATGAAACTTGCCTGTTTGATGAAGAAATGTTAAACAGTTTAAAAATTATTTTTTATAAAGCTGTTGTAAAAAGTTATCATCCTCATATAGTTTTCAACGGAAATATATTCATTTGTTCCGTGCATTAATGAATATTCCTCCGGTTTAATTAAAATCGGCAAAAATCTATATACATTTTTTGAAATTTTTTCATAATATTTTGCATCAGTTCCCGCAGGAATCATATACGGCACTATATTTGCAGATGGAAATGCGGAACTTATTTCATCTGCCAGCTTTTTAAATATTTTTGAATTTGTATCAGATACATTAGAAGGGTCGGTTTTTGAAATTACTTCAATTTCGTATTCATCTTTGCCGAATTTTTTACTTAAAACTTTTTCAATATGATTTAACATATCATCGGGAATTTGCTCCGGAAGTATCCTTGAATCGATTGTTGCTACTGCAACAGACGGGATTGCATTGGCTGACGATGCGCCTTTGAGCTGTGTAATTGCAATGGTAGAACGAATATATGCATTATCAAGAGGGTTTTGCTGTAGTTTTTTAAATAAAAACAGTTTAAGTATATCACTGTTTGCAATTAAAATTCTTGTAATTAAGCTTCTGTTGTTGAATGTTGCCTTATAATAATCTTTTGCCTGAGGAATCAACACGGCTTTTGATTGATTTTTATTCAATTCCCTTATGGCATCAGCTAATTTTGTAACAGATGTTTCTTTAGGCGGACGGGAAGCATGCATACCCTTTGATTTTAACTTCAGATTAATAAGCAGTCTTCCTTTTTCGCATACTCCAATATAGGCATTTTGAGTGTTATTTTCCAGCAGTTCAACTCTTCCTCCTTCATCTAAAACCATTTCCGGCTTTATGTTATTATCAAAAAACCAGTCACTTATTGCCTTTGCTCCGTTTACTCCGCCGGTTTCTTCATCATGTCCGAATGCAAAGTATATATCTCTGTTTGGAGTATAACCCTCTTGTATCAATTTGCTGATTGCCTGAAACAAGGCAATTACCGAACCTCTGTCATCAAGTGTTCCTCTTCCGAATATTTTACCATTTTCAATACCGCCTTTATAAGGAGGATATTTCCATTCTTTTAAAGATGTTTCGTCTGCTTCTACGACATCATAATGTCCTACAAAGACTACGGGAGGAAGCTTTTCATCTTTTCCTTTCCATTTAAAGAGAAGACTGTATGAGTTTATTGTCCTAAATTCAAGCTGTTCAAATATTTCAGGATATGTACTTTCCAAAAATTCTTTAAACTTAATGTGCCGGCTAAAATCACTGTTTTTGTAATCTTTTAAAGTAACAACAGGTATACTGACCGATTTTAAAAGATTTTCAACGGCTTTATCGTCAATTTCCGCTTTGGAAGTTTCTTTTAAATTCACAGGAGTATTTTTTATAAAATTGTATGTTCTGAATAAAATAAAACCTATAAACAGAATGGAAATTAAAATTGAAAGAATAATAATTTTCCTCATAATATCCTCACTTTATAAATTATTGTTTATATTATTTTACTAAAAAACGCCTACTGAGCCAATCCCATAATTTCGCAAAATTTATTGTATGTATTTTTAAAAAGTGCTTTGTGTATTGCATTTGCTTTATTTTCACTTTGGTCGAACGCTATTGAAAATGCTTCAGCCCACTGTTCTCTGCGTCCCGTCTTTGTTACATCGCTGTTATCAATTCCATCCGAAAAGTATGCACCTTCGATATAATGTTTAAAATAATCTTTTGCTTCTTTATACGTCATATCCGAATTCGCAATCTTTCTATCCGGATTTTCTTCCAGATTTCTTGCAAATTCTTCCAAATCTGTTCTATATGCATTTTTAAAGCTTTTTGATTTTGAATATTTTTTGTCAATTAAATGACCAAACTCATGAGTTAATGTATCGCTTCCCTGTTCGGCAATCGTGCCTTCATATTTAAAATCTTTTCTTTTATGATTATCCTGAATCAGACAAATAGCCTTATCTTTTTTATCGTATACACCATACGCAATTGAAGCATCGTCACCTAAGCTTTTTTCTAATTTAGGACAAAAATCTTTTAATTCTCCTATTTCGCTTGCGGATTTTAATATAACAAGTTTATCGATACCGTGATTTCCAAAGGTATCAGTTAAATAATTAAACTGTTTTATTGCGCTGTCGGCAAAATCTTTATCTACGGTATCCTTAACAATAACACGACTATTGCCAAAAGAACACTGAGGATTTTTATGTAGCTGTTTTATTGATAAAATACTTGTTATCATTTTTTATCCTTATGCTACAAAATTTAAAGACGGAGCATCATAATCGCAATCCAAATCTTTATCTAAATCCATATCCAAATCTTTGTCCAAATCTAAATCTTTGTCTAAATCTAAATCCCTGTCTAAATCCCTGTCAGCAACTGCGGTTTGTCTGGAAAAATTAGGACAAGTTGAAAAATTAACACTATTAATAGACACTACATACCTCCAATTTTAAAAATTATGTAACCTTACCTCTTTAAAAAAGTAAATCTTTAAATTGGAATTTCAAAATTTAAAAATTTATTTACATTTATTTACAAAATAGTGCCTTTAACATCCTATGGATAGACCTGCGCAAAGATTAATATTCTGTCCGGTTAAACCTTTTGCTTCTTCGCTTATAAGATATTTAACAAGATTTGCTATTTCTACAGGTTCGATAAATCTCTTTTGGGGTGTAACGTCAATAACTTCCTGTTTTTCGGTTTCATCAAGGCAATCCGCAAGAGGGGTTTCGACCCAGCCGGGGTTTATTTGATTTACCGTTATATTAAATTCCGCAACTTCAAGGGCAAGTGCTCTTGTAAACCCTGATAAAGCGGATTTTGTTGCAGAGTATAGTGTCGCTTGTCCTTCTCCTACCATACCTGAAATAGAGCCGATATTTACTATTCTTCCCCATTTTTTTTGTTTCATGTCGGGAATAACAGCACCGGACAACAAATATGCCGATTTAAAATTCAGGTTTAAAAGATAATCCGTTTCGGCAGGCGTCATTTTTTCTATAGGTTTATATATATACTGCCCTGCGCAATTTATAAGAATGTCTATACTGTCTTTAAAATAGTCTTTTGCTGAATTTACCAATTTATCAATCGAAGAACAATTACTTAAATCACATCTGAAATAATTTTCCTGATTTAATTCTCTTCTTCCCGTTTTGAAAACATTGTATGAATTACTCAAAATTTCGGCAATTTTATTTCCGATACCGGAAGTTGCACCGGTTATAAGGACATTTTTCATGTTTCAACATCCTCAAGTTTTACTTTTGAAGATTCTATGATTTTATCGGTAAATTCCCGCACCACTTCTTCTCTTTGTTCTTCGGTTAAATCTCTTAATGATTCAATTGCAACATGGATATTCGGGTTTTTGTCATACCATCTTTTAAAGCCTTTAGGATTAAAATCCGATATTTCCCGAATTAATTTTGTATAATCCCTGTCTGTCAGGCTTGATGATTTTATAATAATATCAATTGCGAGTTCATATTGCTCTTCGGGGGGTAAATCCTGCATTAAATACATAAATGCCTTTAAATATTCGTTTTTTTCATACCATCTTATAAAGCTCTGTTTCATAAGCTAATTATACCAAATTTTCATTTTTTTTGAAAAAAAACTTGCAAGTTAAATAAATCTTTAATATAATGCCATCAAGAGATATAGAAAGGGGTTCTAAATGAACAAAGAAGAATTAGTACAAGAAATTTCAAAAAAAGCTAAAGTTACTCAAAAAGAAGC
>CADBOJ010000052.1 GCA_902796305.1 uncultured bacterium
AGAAGAAGCTAATGCGGAAAAAGAACGCATACAACAGGAAAAATTAAGACAGGAACGCTTAAAAAAAGAAGCGGAACTTAAAAAACAAGAGCAAATAAGACAGGAGCGACTTCGTAAGGAGCAAATAAGACAGGAACAAATAAAGCAGGAAGCGCTCAAAAAACAGGAAGAAGAACAAAAAAGAATTGAAGCCGAAAAACAAAGACAGGCAGAATTGAAACGCATTCAGGACGAAGAAAAAGCAAAAAAAGAACTTCAACTTAAAAAAGAAAAAGAAGAAAAACTGCAGGAAAAATTAAGACAAGAACAGCTTAAGCGAGAAAAATTACAAAAGGAAGCAGAGCTGAAAAAACAAGCGGAACTCGAAAAGAAAAAAGCTGAAGAAATAAAAAAACAAAAAGAATACGAAGAAAAAACAATTGTACAGGAAAGACAAAAGGCGCAAAAAAAAGACATAAATAAATACAACCAGCTTGATGCCGAAATAAAAAAATATATGGCGACAGAGCCAAAAGATGCAAAAACATACATTGCAATAGCAAATACTTATAAAATGCTGGAAATGCCGACAAGCGCAATAAAATATTATAAAGAAGCCCAAAAGCTTGATGCAGCAAACTCCGACATATACTATAATCTCGGATTAACATATATGGAGTTAAACAGTTTTGTAACATCAAAAGCCAACCTTACTAAAGCAATAAATCTCGACAAAGACAATACAAAAGCCAAAAATCTGCTTGGTTTTGTAAATCAAAAATTGATTACTCAAATACTAAATAATTCATATGCAAAATATGAAGCAAAAGACTATATTTCCGCTTTTGAAATACTTGATAACGGAATTAAGGAATACCCGAAACACGGGCAATTATACTATTACAGGGCACTTGTCTATGATAAAATGAACAGAAATGCCGCACAAATTATTGATTTACAAAAAGCCATAGAACTTGACCCGGGATACTACATGGCTTATTATCAGCTTGGTTTGGCATATGAAAAAATTAACGATGAAAAGAGTGCTCTTGTTGCATATGAAAAGTTCTTATCAACAGAACCCGAAGAAAAAGACTTAGTTGAAGAAGTACAAAAGAAAGTTATAACTCTCGGTGCTAAATATTATTAATAAGGATTTATAAATGAAAACAGCAATAATTATTCCCGCAAGATATTCATCAACCAGATTACCCGGTAAACCTTTACTTGAAGTAAACGGAAAACCTATTATACAATATGTTTGGGAAGCTGCTAAGAAGTCAGAACTAGCAGACGATGTTATTATAGCAACGGATGACGAAAGAATTGAACAAGCCGTAAAAAAATTCGGCGGGAAAGTTGAACTTACAGACCCGAACCATAAATGCGGCTCGGATAGAATTGCTGAAGTTGCAAAAAGACACGAAGATTATGAATATATTTTAAATTTACAGGGAGACGAACCGCAGATAACTCCCGAAGTTATTGATTTAGCCATAAGTACATTAAAATCAGACAGTAGAGCCGACATATCTACTCTTGTAAGAAAGATAACTTCAAAAGAACAAATAAATAACCCCAATTGCGTTAAATGTGTCTTTGATAATGACTTTAATGCCTTGTATTTTTCAAGATGTCCGATTCCGTACGAACGAAATGAAAATTGCGCATCATATTACGCACACATTGGAATATACGGCTACAAAAAAACTTCTCTTATTAAAATGACATCTTTAAAGCAAGCCGATTTAGAATTACAGGAAAGCCTCGAACAGTTAAGAGCTTTAAAAAACGGTATGAGAATAAAAGTTGCAATTACTAATCTCAATCCTACCGGGATTGATACAATTGAAGATTTCGAGAAATTCAAATCTCAGATTTCATGCTTAAATTAAAATAATCAGATGTTTTCCGGAACAACAATTTTAACAGGCTTAGACTTATAAAAGTCTTTATTGGAATTGGTGTCCATATTTTTTGTTGTTAACTTATCAAAGTATATCTTTGAAGATTTTGTGCCGAGCAAGAACATAAAATCAATATGTGCTATATCACGCACAAAGTCATAAGACACGCATAATTTTAAATCCTGAGGTCCAAATATTGCATATAATCTGGCTTCTGTTAATAAATCTCTCTTATAGTTATCTTTCTTGGGAGAAACGGTCGCTCTCAAACCCATAGCAAACTTATTATTGAAATTAAATTTTTCATTAACCAAAATTGAAGATTTACCGTACATATATTTATCAAATGTAAAAGGGCTGTCGCCGTGAACACCGGACGTAAGATAGCCTAAGCTTGATTCCCATTTTCTTAAATGAGTAGTTAAATAAGGACCTATTCTAACTATACCTGTGGTTTGACCTGAACCGTATAATGTTGCTGCAGCCTGTGCAATGGCACTCAATCTCAAGCCAAAATCCTGTTCGTTATTTCTATATTTGAATAAATCTTTTCTCATTTCAGCCATGTATCTGAATCTTGTTGTGGCATATGCGTGACGTTCCTGCTTGTGCCGTTCAAAGTCGCTGAATATGCCGGCATAAACCCCATGATTAAACCTTACATCAAGGTCTTCAATAAGAAAACTTTTTTGATAGTGTAATTGCGCACCATATCCGCTTCTTCTTGCACCAAGAAATCCCTCGGGCATGTATGCATTTCTGCCATATCTTAGACCAAATCCCCGACCAAAATTATATCTTCCGTTTACAACGAGATTAGTAGTTGAGGTATTATATCCTGCCTCTAACATACCATTTTTTGACCTTTGCCTCATTATTGCACCAACACCCAGATTATGATCACCGTATGTCAATGCCGGCATAAATTTAAGAGTCTGCCCTTTAGGAAGTCTAAAAACAAAACCATAACCTGCATACATACCGAAATTTCTAAAATTACCGGCTTCAGGTGCATTAGTTTCTGTGACATTGCTTTCTTTACCGGAAATTATTTCAATATCAGAATTGGATATAACTTTATGCCTGTTATAAAAGACGTTTGCCTTTTTTAACAGTACACTGTTATGGTCTTTATAACTTGTTATAACTATTTCTTTTGATTTAACGCTGTAAACCTGATTTTTATCAGAATTACTTTTTCTGTCGATGTTTCTTTGCTTTATATAATCAAGCGAAATATTTTCATATGTCTGAAATCCTCGAGATTCAAGAGCAAAATCGGTATCATTCTCACTTGTCAGAATACCATTAATCATCTGAACATTATTTTCGATTAAAAACGCTTCTTCAGCTCTGACAATAAACTGATAGGCACGCAAAACAGGGTCGTCCATTAAAATATTCTGCTCATTCAAATTAACAAGCATATATTCACCGGATATTTCCGAACCGTCTTTAATTATTTTAACATTCTTTGTTAATTTAAGGGTTTGGGAAGCTTTGTCCAGAACCGCTTCATCTGATTTAAGTCTTACTCCCTGTACGGGCGCAATTATTTCAACATTCCCGCTTGCGTATACATTTCCCTCAGTCTCGTCATAGGTTATTTTATTTGCATTAATGTTGAATTTATTTTTATCATCAATGTTTTCAACTTCCGGAGGAATTGATTTTAAATTTGAATCTGTATTCTCATCAACAGCTTCTATTTCGAGTTCTTCATCATTATTCTTTTTATTTTTCTTTTTCTTTTTTCTTATAATTTCAGTAGTTTTTTTCCCGATTTTATTTGAAATGCTTTCATCTTCGGAAAAATTAGGTAAATCGGGATCATTAAAAGTTGGGATTTTTTCTTCCTCTTTAATATTTTCGTTTTCTGCACCGGCATCATTAATTGTTCTTGCATTATAAACATCATAAACTCCGTATGCAGTCAAAGAGCTGCTTTGAATACAAAGAGCCGTAAAAATCAAAAATATTAAAACACTAAATCTGTTATTTAACAATTTCCCCTCAAAAAATCTGTCTGAACTATCATTAGTTTACAACAAACAGAGCATTATATCAAATTAGCGAACAAAATTTAAGGGATTTGTAGGATTACCTTTTTGACGAACTTCAAAATGTAAATGAGGACCGGTAGCATAGCCTGTTGTTCCGACCTTTCCTATTACAGTACCCTTGGCAACATTTGTACCCTGACGTGCAATTGTTGTTGACATATGCGCATATAGCGTTGTTGTTGGAACTCCGTTAATATTTCCATGGTCAATAATTATAACCTTACCGTAACCGCTGTACCATCCGACAAATATAACTCTTCCCGAGTTTGCGGCTTTAATCGGAGTGCCATATGGAGCACCAATATCAATACCGGAGTGAAATATTCTTCTTTTAAATATAGGATGCACCCTCCATCCGTATGGTGATGTTATTGAACCACCCACAGGTCTTGTAAATCCTCCTGTTACAACAACGCTTACACCCTCTTTTTTGGATTTTTTCATCTCAGTATTAATCATTTGGGTAATTGCTTTTGATTGCTTAGCTAAGTCTTTTTCGGCTCTTTCCCATGAAGCCCTGTCTGTCTTTAGTTTTTCAATCAGTTTTTCATTTTTGGATATAGCAATTTGTATATCGGATTGTTCTCTGTTAATTGCTGAAATTGATGCCTCAAGGTTTTTTTGATGCATTTCCATTTTTCTTTTCAGAGCAAGAATTTCAGTCGCACAAATTTTTGACTCACGAAGTTTTTTCTTATCAAAAGAAATAACAACATTTTCAAAATATAACCTGTCTAAAAATGCATTAATATCCGATGAATTTAAGAGGAATTCAATGTAATTATTGTGTTTATGCTTAAATATCTGAATCATTCTTCGTGAAGTATAAACCTGATGCTTTTTATATTCTTTCAAAAGCACATCAAGCTTTTTTTCGATACTTGATATTTCATGCTGGGTATCAGTGTATTTTTTCTGATTTTTCTGGAGATTGTACTGGGCAGTTTCCAGCTTTTGCTGGTTTTTATACAGTCTGTTTGTTTCAATTTTTTCAAGAAGTCTTAATTTGTTAATTTCTTTTTTAACATGACCTCTTTCAACTTCTATTTGATTTTTTTTCGCATCAAGATTAGGTGTTTCACCCACACCGTAAACAGGCGTAAAACCAAATATAAAAATAAAAATAAATAAATATAAAAGTTTATTAAAATTCATAATTAGTTGTTATACATAATTACACTGAGTACAGCGGTTAAGCCAACCATCCAAGATACCAGAAATATAGATAAAAATATAACGATAATCTTCCTGTGTTTCCTGAAAAATTCCATTTTTAAATTCCTTGTAATATTCCTTTTAATATAATAGCAAAAACCATGTATAAATAGCAAATTTGATAAAAAACAATCTGATAAAAAACAATAAGTTATGTAAAAATTTTCAAAAAATATGTAAAAAATTATAGGAATATTATAGGAATATATACTTTATATATCTAAGAATAAATATGAGGATGAAAATGGGTATTAATTGTATTTCGCAAATTCAACCAAGCAATTCTCCTGATACACAGGAACCGGCATGCGAAAACGACAGCAAAAACAAACAAAGCACCTTTTAATTAAGGGATGATGCAGAGGAATTAATAAAAAAATAGACGAAATAGGACAAGAAAAATACTTGAATCTTTAAATGAAGTAAATCAATACTATCTTGATGAACTTGTAAATATTAAAGGCTTGTTTGGTCCATACACTTAGTCAGGAATATCTTATGTATTGGATGCAATAAATGAAAATACATTAAGTAACGCAGAAAAAGTATTTTCAAATGAAGAAAATTTGACCTCCGGCTGCATGCCATACGAGATTGCAAACATTATTAATCCTGAGCTTGCAAAAAAGAGAAGAAGAAAATTTGCGTAGCCCACACCCGGAATCTGCAAATTTTGATTTCGGATACAATGACCAAAATAGCCTTAATAATTTGTTAAGTGATTTATTCAGTTATGTTGAAAAATCAAACAGTGATATTACAAAAGAACGTACACCTGAAGAATTAAAAGAATACGAAGGAAAACTGTTATCAGTATATGGTATGGGTTTCTTTAATAACGCATATCTTGAAAGTTCAACCAATCCCGAATGTTTGGCGCTTGAAAACGAAATGGCAGAAATGGGCGTACGGGTTACATTTAGCGATAATCTTGAGGATGGAAAATTAATTACAGAAGTATTTAAAGATTTATATTCCAAAGGATATAATTTACCAAAAGAGGTTATTTTAGTTGATTTTAACTACGAAAGGAATCTTGGAATGACTCCAAACTGCCCGGATGAAATGCATGACTATATACCTATTTTCTATTCAAAAGGAATAGCAGATGCCGACAGAACAAAAGCTAACGGAAGCCAATTTAGAGAGTATGTAGCAGAAGTATTTGCCGGAATAATGTCGGGAAAAGAATACAGCAAGTTTGCAATGGATCTTTACTATAAACTTGGCAGAGCAAAGATGGTTTAATATTATTTTTTGCATCCGTCATCTTCAGCGTCGATTTTACCGTCAAAATTATTATCTACCCCGTCATAACAGGAATTTACGGATTCAAAGCTTTCGGCTCTGGGTATTTTTAATAAATATTTGAAATCAATATGATTAAATAAATATAAATAAAAATCCCTCCAAAAACTTGCAAGTTCACTGTTTTTAATAACAAGAGTATTTTCATCATTGTAATCAAATCCGCTTTTTGAGAAATTAGAACTGCCTGAAATAAGGATATTTGAATCAATCATTATGGTTTTTTCATGATTTTTTCCACCCCAGTTTTCAACAATCACGGGTATTTTATTATTTCTTAATTCAAAAATAATATTCTTAAATTGGAAAGCCCCTATTGCATCAATCAATACAAGAACATTAACTCCTCTTTTCTTTGCATTGATTATTTCTTCAACCAGAGGTTTGTGTGTAAGAAAAAATGCGGAAATAAATATTTCAGATTTCGCAGAACGAACAGCCGGTAAAATTGCATTATTAAAAACATCATCTTTGGGAGAAAAATAAACTGAAATTTGACTATTATCAGATACAATTACGCTTTTATCAATTTTTGCTTTATGTTTTTGGAATTTTCCCGAAAACATTTGATTGAATTCATTTAGATAAAATGATGAAATTTCAGCCGAATTAATAATAAATACAATATTGGAATTATATCCGCCTGTACCGCTTGATGAAATATTTGCCGAGCCTGTCAAAACTTTTTTATTGTCAAATATGAAAAATTTATTGTGCATTATGGTTTCGGTTTTATCAAATTTCGCATTAAATTCTTTACCAAATTCCATAGTTTGAGGATAAATCTCAGACATCTTTTTACTATAATCAAGAATTACTCTGATTTTCACTCCTCTTGACCTTGCGTTTTTTAGAGCGTTAAATATTTCATTCTGAAAATTAAAACCGTAAAGGGCAATATCTATTGTATCGCTCGCCGAATTAATTTCCCTGACTATTCTTGAGATTATTTCGGTTTTATTATTGGGATGTTTATATTCCAGCGGATTAATAAAATACACCTCAATATTATTAAACTTCTTATAAATTGATTTAGGGTAATTATGCTTGCTTTTTGGAACTAAATTGCCGAAGAAATCCGTTTTTTCCCGCAAATTAAAACAAATTTTGCATTTTGGGTACTTTAAGTATTTATCGGTATCGAGTACTATTTCACCGTAAGAAATAAGTTTAGCGTATTCGCAGTCAAGCCTGTGTAAAACTCCCGAATAAGAATTTAAAAGCAAATAATTTAAGTCCGACACAAGAAAAATATTGTTCTTAATTCTTTTATAATTAAAGTGCTGAAAATAATCGTAATTAGTATTCTTTGGATATAATAAAGCAAATCCGTTATCAAGAAGTTTGCTTGCAGTATTATAGTTATCAATTATTCCTTCTATAAATCTGTATGGCTTGTATTTTGAATATTCGATATTATCGTAGGAAATCTTAATATTTTTTCCTTCAAAATTGTCTTTTGCCCATTTTCTTGAAAGATAACCAATCTTCATAAATTCTTCGATTGAAATTCCGATAGAATTACTTATCGAAACATTGTAAGGGTTTTTAATAGGAGAAAAAGCAATAATGCCCTTTAATTTAACCAGTTCATCAGCATCGATTTTATTATTTTGATTGAAATCAACATAAAATTCATTTGCTTCTACTACTTTAAGAATTTTTCTTTCAACGGGCTTTAAGGAATAAAAATGAAAAATCAGGTAAATTATTAAAATAGCCGATAAAATTAATATAGAGATAATTTTATTCTTCATAAATCCTAATAATTATCCGATAAAAATACATCAAAATAAAAAATATTTAATAAAACTTTACTTTTAATACTTGTGTATAAATTATGTTTAATATAATATAGTTTTACTGGAACATTAAACAAAAAGGACAGGAAAATGAATCCGATTATTACCGAACTAGAAAAAGAATATACAGGACGCGAAATGCCTGAAATCAATACAGGTGATACCGTTAAGGTATTTGTTAGAATTATTGAAGGCAACAAAGAAAGAACACAGGCATTTGAAGGTACTGTAATCAAGCAACACGGAAGTTCAATCAATAAAACCATTACCGTTAGAAAAATTTTCCAGGGTATTGGTGTTGAACGTGTATTTGCAATCTACTCTCCCAGAATTGAAAAAATTCAAGTTCTAAGACGAGGAGATGTAAGACGTTCTAAATTATATTATTTAAGAGAACGCTCCGGTAAAGCTACTCGTATCAGAGAAAAAATGGAAAAAAGATAATTTTTTTCAAAAAGTTTTTAAATGCCTTGAGTTGTTCCGATGCAATTCAAGGCATTATTAATATAAGTTTAAAATTTAAGGAAATTTATGTCGCAACACATTCACTGGTATCCGGGACATATTGCAAAAGCGGAAAAAGAATTAAAACAGAAACTAAATCTGGTAGATGTTGTAATTGAAGTTATCGATGCAAGAATACCCCATTCCAGCAGATATAAAAATATCGAAAAACTTTGCCCCAATAAACCGAGGCTTATTTTGATGAATAAAACGGATTTATCGGATGAAAATTATAATAGAATTTGGGCAAAAATTATTCAACGTGAAACAGGATGCAAAGTTTTAAATACAAGCCTTAATAATAAAAACGACATTAATATAATAACGAAATTAATTACGGATTTATCGGCAGATATTATGCAAAAAAGGCTTGAAAAAGGTTTACTTTGCCGTCCGACAAGAACAATGGTCATTGGAATGCCAAACACGGGCAAATCAAGCACGATAAATAAACTTGTAAAAAAATCAAAAGCAAAAACTGGCGCAAAAGCAGGAGTTACAAGAACACAACAGTGGGTTAGAATAAATGATAAAATCGAGCTTTTGGATACTCCCGGGATAATACCAACGGTACAGGATGATCAAAACCAAGCAAAAAAACTCGCCTTTGTTAATTCAATAGGGGAAAATGCATACGATTTTGAATATGTAGCAGAGGAACTTTTAAATACTTTATATAAATTTTATAAAGAAGAGTTGTTAAGTTACTACGGCTTAGAAGAAAAACCTGATATAGAAAAAATTGCAATCGCAAAAAAATGGATATTAAAAAAAGAACAACCTGACATCAAAAGAACAGCTCAAATAATTTTATCAAATTTCAGAGAGGGAAAAATTGGAAAATTTACGCTTGAAAGACCGGAAGAATACGGATTTATTTGAATTTGACAAAAATATAAAAACTAACAGCTTAAATACATTGCTCGGATTTGAATTGGAAAAATTTCAATACATAATCGGAACGGATGAAGCGGGTCGAGGACCGGCAGCAGGGGGAGTATGGGCAGCTGCTGTATGTTTTAAAGAAAATATCGACAAAAATCTTTTTATAAAATTAAATGATTCAAAAAAACTCACGCACAAAATACGGCAGGAACTTTTTGAAGTAATTAAAGAGAATAGTATATGGTCAATTAAAGCGGTTAATGTTGAAAAAATCGAAAAAATTAACATATTAAATGCATCATTACTTGCAATGAAATATGCGGCAGAAGAAGTTATAAATAAAATCCAATCAACAAATGTTATTACAATAGCTGACGGAAATAAGCTAATTAAGAATTTTCCCTATCCTCAACAATTTATAATAAAAGGGGATTCAAAATCAGCCTCAATTGCCGCTGCAAGCATACTTGCAAAAGTTTCAAGAGACATGTATATGGATAATATTGATAAGGAGTTTCCGGAATACGACTGGAAAAACAACAAAGGCTATTTAACAAAAAAACATATAGAATCAATTCAAAAATACGGCACCACAAAATACCATAGGATATCTTTTCTTAAAAATATAATAAATAAAAGCCCCCGATATGAATCGGAGGCAATAATTATTAACTAGTATACACTTTTCAAATACTATATCAAGCTTAAAGCGATAGACGGTGCTTGGTTTGCTTGAGCCAACAGAGAAGTAGAAACCTGTTGAAGTATTTGTTGTTGAGTGAAGTTTGATGCTTCAGAAGCGATATCA
>CADBOJ010000053.1 GCA_902796305.1 uncultured bacterium
AATAACACCTAATGTCATGTGTTAAACCTTTCTGTTGTGAGAGCTACTTTTTATAGTTTTTCTCTTTGTACTTACTTGCTTTGTTTCCGAATAATAACGGAAACTCTGCTTTTTAATAGATCACATTAATATTAAATTGTCATGTGTACTATTTTTTGAAATAAAATTATAATTTTACTTCAATATCAACCCCTGACGGAAGATCCATTCTTGAAAGCTCTTCTGTTGTCTGCTGGGTTGCTTCATAAATATCGATAATTCTTTTGTGTGTTCTCATTTCAAAGTGTTCACGAGATTTTTTATCTACATGAGGCGAACGAAGAACGCAATATACTCTGCGTTTTGTAGGCATCGGTATGGGACCTGATACTGTTGCATCGGTTCTTTTAGCCGTTTCTACAATTTTTTGAGCGGAACTATCAATTAATTGATGGTCGTATGCTTTTAAACATACTCTGATTCTTTGTCTGTTTGATGTGCTCATTTTTGTTTTATTACCTTTTTTACATACTTGTGTAGCATATCTTAAATTATTACAAACATAATTTGCCGTCAACACTTTTTTTAAAAGCAATTTAACATGTTTACATATCTTTAAAATTCGTGAATATTTATTTTTGCTTAAAAAAATGAGGATGGCTTTTTGGTCATCCTCATTTTATATTCTTTATTTAACTATTTTTGAATATCTTTCATTGAAAGACCGATTCTATGTTCTTGAGGAGTGAATTTTTTGATTAATACTTCAATTTCATCTCCGAGATTAAACATAGAATTTAAGTTTACCTGACCGTCGGCAATTTCCGATGAAGGAAGTAATGCTTCAACTCCGGGGAATATATTGATAAATGCGCCGAATGAAGTGATTTTATTTATTGTACCTTTAATAATATCGCCTTCTTTGAATTTATCAACAATTTCATCCCAGGGATTAGCGCCCATTCTCTTTAATGATAAGGAAATTCTCTTTAGGTCTTCATCGATTTTAATAATTTTAACTTCAATTTTTTGACCTAATTGAATAACATCACTCGGGTGTTTAATTCTTTCCCATGAAATTTCCGATATCGGTAATAATCCGTCAATACCTTCGATATCAACAAATGCGCCGAAATCAGCGATTCTTACTACTTCACCTTCAACAATCTGGTCAACTGCAAGGCGTGAAATAATTTCGTCTGCAACCATTTCTCTTTGTTGAGTGTAAACTTGTCTTTGAGATAAGATAAGTTTGTTTCTCTTAGGATCGGCTTCTAAAATCTTAACTTCGATTTCCTGACCTGCCTGCATATCTGAAGGAGTACCTGTTCTTAATTGGCTTGACGGAATAAATCCTCTTAATCCTTCGATTTCAGCAATTAAACCGCCTTTAACGGAAGATAAAACTTTTGCCATGCAATTTTCATTGTTTGCTTTCATATCGGCAAGTTTCTGCCAAGCTTGTGCGCAGGAAACTTTCTTTAATGATAAAACTGCAACTTCGTCGTCTTCTTCGTCTTTTATGATGTAAAATTCTTTTTCATCCCATAATTTAATAACTTCATCCGCATCTTTATCGGGGAAGTTTGAAATTTCTCTGTTAGGAAGAAAAGCTTCTGTTTTAGCGCCGATATCAACAAGATATCCGTCTTTTTCTTTTTTTACTACTACGCCTTTAACAACATCTGCGATGTTGATTTTGTAAGTGTAAGAATCTGCAAGTAATTTTTCAAATTCTTGATTTGACATTGTTTCGTTTGCCATTTTTAGTTTTTGTCCTTTCTAATATTTATTCAATTTATCTATTACTTTATTAATTATGCTGTCGGGTGTTGAAGCACCTGCTGTTACACCTATATTAGCGGAAGAATTTATAATTTCGGAATAATTGTCAAGTTCTTCTTCGCTTTCAATATGTATTGTTTTTGTAATTTTTTCCAAAATTTCAGCCAGATGTGTTGTATTTGCGCTTTTTTTAGAACCTACAACAACCATTAAATCCGAATTTTCGGCTAATTCTTTTGCTTCTTTTTGCCTTAGAGAAGTTGAGGGGCAAATTGTGTTTTGAATATTTAAAATCTTACAAAATGAGGAAAGATAGTCAACCACCTCAAATAAAAATTCCTTTGTTTGAGTAGTTTGCAAAACAACTCCTACTTTTTCGGCACTTTTTATTGTTTGTTCAATTTCTTTTAAAGCTTTCAAATTATTTGCAACAAATATATTGTCTTTATTTTTAAGACAGTTTTGTGCATTTGCTTTTATGGCTTTCACTTCGGGATGGTCATTTTTGCCTAAAATTATTACAAAATAGTCATTTTGCGCAAGCTCCATAGCCTTGTTTTGAACTTTCTTAACATCAAGGCAAGTCAAATCAACTATTTCAAAACCGCTGTTTTGAAGAGTTTTAAAAACATCATTACTTTCGCCGTGACTTCTTATAATGCAGATACCGTCATTATGCTCCGGTATTTCATATAATGTTTTTATGCCGAGGTTGTTTAATTCCGAGATAACATGCGAATTATGAATAAGCTCACCCAAAACAGAAATATTTGTTTCGGGATTTTCATGCTTAAGTTTTTTTGTTGTATCAACGGCGCGTTTCACACCGTAACAAAAACCGGCATTATTTGCTAATTTGATATTCTTTTTGATAAGCTTTTAAGCCATCCTTTTCAATAAAGTCAATATTGTTAAATATTGCTAAAATAATTTAAACATAAATATTTTTTTAG
>CADBOJ010000054.1 GCA_902796305.1 uncultured bacterium
ATCACCGGTTAAGACATTCTTAAATATAAGAAAATATTCAAAAATAAATAAAAATAATTCCGATAAAGTATTGAATAATTTTCCTTGCAATAAACCGCAAAGCGTTTATTTTAAAGGAAACTATAACTTTATAAACCATACGCCCAGTTTTGATGAAACAATTGAAGAAAATTATTTTAAACTTCCCGAAATAACAAAACCTGACGGCACTAAATATCAATTTAAACCCGATAAAAGCCAGATAGAATGTGCAAGAAAACTTTATAACGGGGATAGCGTAGTATTTTGTGCTCCGACAGGAACGGGAAAAACCGCTGTTGCGTGTTATATTATTACAAAAAATCTTAAAGAGGGCAAAAATACAATCTACACAACTCCATTAAAAGCTCTTGCTAACGATAAAATGCGTGAATTTCAAAAATTATACGGAAAAGAAAACGTTGGACTTTTAACGGGGGATATAAAATATAATACCGAAGCTCCGATTAAAATAATGACAACCGAAATATACAACAATCAGGCTTCATCCTTAAAAAAAGGCAAAGACGGAATAAAAACCGTTATATATGATGAAGCACACTATCTTGGAGATGAAGAAAGAGGCGGTGTTTGGGAAAATTCAATGATAAAAACACCTTTTAGTAACATTCAAATGCTTTGCCTCTCGGCAACAATCGGAAACAGCGATAAATTAACTGATTGGCTATCTTCTCTTGACAGTTCAAGATATGTATCCAAAGTCGAAGTAAATCCAAAAAACAGATACGTTCCGCTTCTTTACAGTATTTATAATACAAATCCTTTAAAGAATAATGATAAGAGGAAATTTATCCCCGTTATAAAAGGAAGTGTAAATCTTAAAAATATTCAAGACTCTGATATAGAAACTAATGACAGATTAAAACGGGCGCTTGAAATATTCTTTAGAGCGCAAGAAAATCTTGATGAATATTATGAAGTGTCAAATCAAGAGTATGTAAACACTTTAAATTTACTGAAAAATGATTTTAAAGATTTCGATGAAATTCAAACGGGCGAATTTCAAGAAATGCTGAAAGAAAAATATGCTTTCTTAATCGATGAAAAGGCTCTTGAAATTACCGAATTTTTAACGGAAAACAAAACATTAAACAAAGTTATTATTGACTATACCGATGATAATTACCCTCAGCTGGTTGAAGATTTAAAAAACAATAACATGTTTCCTGCTTTAATTTTTAAATTATCAAGAAACGGCACGGAAGACGTTATCGCAAGTTTAAAAGATTCGGAATGCGACCTTACAACAGCGGAGGAAAAAGAACAAATCAAGGCAATACTTGATAAATACAGAGAAGAAGAAATTTATCTCGGCATAAATTTTGATAAACAAAGTATTTTATCGGGTTACGCATACCACCATGCAGGAGAACTGCCTCAATATAGAAAATTAATTGAAGAACTTTTTTCCAAAAAACTTATTAAAGTGGTAAGTGCAACTTCAACACTTTCCGCCGGAATAAATATGCCGACAAAAACAGTAGTATTGAGCAATACCGCTTATAAAAAATATAATTCTCATACAGGAGATGTTGAATACGTTTCTTTAACTGCAAATAAATTTCATCAGATGGCAGGACGAGCAGGCAGACGAGGAATTGATGAAATAGGTCATGTTGTACTTTATAATAACTACACGCCAAAAACCGGCACCCTGGATGAATTAAAAGATAAAAAACCGAGTGATGCCGAAATAAACCGCCCTGACGAACTTCAAACGGCATATGATTTAATGCTTAAAAATGCAGATGACATTCAAAGCAGATATAATCCAAACTGGCATATTGTTATGGATTATTTTATAAACAATCCCAACAAAGAAACGCTTGAAGAATTTTTAAGCAATTCATTTAAAGTTTATCTTTCCGATAATAAAGAAGAAGAATTGAAAAAGCTGGTTGATTTATTTAACCGCCAGAAAAATGTATTAATAAAACTCGGATTTCTTGAAAAAAATCAGAGCGGAAGAACAGATGTTACGCCAAAAGGCAAAATTCTTTCCATGACAAGATGTAATAATCCGCTTGTAATTTCAACATTAATTTACGATAAAAAATTAAAAGATATTGATTTTACACAGCTTTGCCAAATTATAGGTTTTAGCATTTCTCCTACAAGCCAGCAGGAGGATGAAAGTATGGAAGACCTTGTAAAATTAAGAACAGAATTTCTGCTTAAAGATTTGGATACAAAAGAAGAGCTTCTTAAATGCGAACAAGCTAACGACATATATTTTGAAACAGAAAACAAAATATATAATACTCTTGAAAAAGGCAATGTTCCTCTTGATGATTTTTGTTTAAAGGACAGTTTCTCCGGATTTTGCTCATATGCGTGGGCATATTTAAACAGTATTGACGATAATTATATACAAAATTTCAGAAAAATTACCGGCTCAACAAAAAGCGCAATATTAAGCGATAAAAGATTATCCGAATACCTTAAACAAAAAAATACGAGAAGTGAATACTTAAGAAAATCAAACGAGGGAAGTGTTTATGACATTATCTCTCAAACGGTAACTATATTAAAACAGATAACGGCAATTTGCAGTTATGCTTTAAATAACCCTCTTGATTTTCCTGAAACAAAATACTGGAAAGACTTGAAAGAAAAGGCGGAATTTGCATTACTTGCAACAAAACAAAATCCGATAGGGGATGAATTGCAGATATAAACTATGAGAATTAATTTTATTACATTTAATAATATAAGGTATAGAAAACCAAACAATCGTTTAAAGCAAAACTTTAAGGGTTTCGACTGTGACGAAAGCTCTTTTGAAATAAAAAGAACATACAATCTTCCCTGTCCTGTTTGCGGTGTTACAATGGTACAAAAAAATCAGATTGATAATTTTGTATCAAAAGCAAAAGAATTAAAAGGAGAAGAATTAGTTTCGCTTTTGACAAGACATGATAAATATTTTCAAGAATTACCGAAAAAAGTTGCCGAAATTTTAAAAATAGAAGCTTTGAGACACCCCGAACACGATATTCTTCAACTTGCGCATGATTACATTTCAAAAAACGCAAGAACATTAAAATATCAACAGCTTGAAGAAATAGAAAAAATAAGAAAAAACATAGGACCTCTTTCTAAGGACAGCTTTTTTGATGCAATATTAAATAAATACAAAGACTTGATTAATAAAGGCTGTTTTTCTAAACAGGAATTTATAAGGGAAATTAAAACCATCATTCCAAGCAGTGTAATGAATGATAAAAAACTTGAAAAGTATCTAAACAAAATACCCGAGAATGAAACCCCTGAATACAAATTCATGGTAAAGTATTCTTCGGATACACCGGCAAGATTTGCTTCAAGCCTGATTGAACCGTCTTTAGCAACATGTGAGCATATTGTTCCAAAAAGCCTTGGCGGAAAAAATAATACTGCAAATTATCTAGCAGAGTGTAATAATGATAATTCAAACAAAGGTGATACTCCGTTTTCTACATGGATTATAAAAAAGACGGGTTTTAAGGAAAATTTGAAAAGATATCTTGATACAATATCCGAAAAAATCCAAAACGGTGAAATACCTATAGACTATGTTGATTATCCGCTTGATATAGCTAAGACAATATCAAGGGAAACAAGTGGAAATATATCGATTGAAGTCGCAGAAATTACCCCTTCCGCTAACCAAGAAAACGACATCCAACCTGTTCCAAATCAAAATCAAGCAAATATTCAATATAAAAATAAAATCAAAAAACTTGAAGAACTGACAGCACTTCAAAACAGACTTATGAACGATGGTGAATATTGGACAATTTTGGAATATATAAAATTAACTCAAGAAAATGAAAGATATACAACCTTAAAAAAACAATTACTTGATGAAATTTCTGCATTACAGAGAATCTCCGAAAAGTATTATAAGAGTATTATTGAATGTGACGAGATAAAGGAAACCCTTACTCAGCCAAATTTATCAAAAACCGAAACAAAGAGTTTAAAAAACAAACTTGATAAATTAGAAAAATTTATAGAATCAAAAAGTATTGAAGATATTGAAGAAGAACTAAAATCAAAAATTAAAGAATTACAGGATAATATACCTGTCGCAGATAGTATCATTCAAAGACTGAACTTTATCAGAAGTAAAATTACGTTTCCCGCAGAGATTGAATCCGAAATTGCAAAATTAAAAGCCGAACTCTTTAGAAGCACTCAAATAAGTAATCAAATTTCAAAAATCAGAAAAGATATCAAAGAAAGAGTAAGACTTCAGTCGCAGGTAAATCAAATGGAAAGTGCTGTTGAAGGACTTGCACGGGAAAATAAAATGCTTAATATTTCATCCGTACCGCAAGATGAAGTGGAAAGGTATAAAAACATTAACTATATTCTTGAAAGAAGTGACACTCTTCAAGAAGCATGCAAAAAAGCACTTGGCGACAAATTCTTGCAATTCGACAGCATGATATTTGATTTTTCAAAAGAAAATGCCGAAAAAGAGCTTGAAATAATGTATAAAAATAATGACTATGCACGCTACCAAAGAAATTTAAACAAAATCGAAAATCTGACAAAAGAAATAAGATCTCTGCAGGGAAAAATAGCAGCATATCTTTCCGAAGAATCAAAACTCGGAGAATTAAACAACGAATTAAATTCAATGAGATTTCAGGGTGATATAATACAAGAGCTTGAGGATTTAAACGTAAGACTTGCCGATTTAAAAGAAAAATTTGAAAACATTAATATTGATGCAAAAATTGCACAATGTAAAAAAGAACTTGAAGAACTTAAAACAAAAATCAGGCAAGATGAACAAACCGATACTAATCAAGAATAATAAGCAAACTTAATCAAAATAAAAAGCCGCCCGAAATAATCGGACGGCTTTTGTACATGTTTCTAATTTGTTATGATTTAACTTCTTTTTCGTTAATCGTAACTTCAATATTGCCAATTTTATTACGATCCGGCAATTTTGCCTGAGGAGCAACCATAATTTGACCTGTTAAAATATATTTATCAAGTATTCTTTGTTTTTGTTCGGGACTTGAAGCAACAAGACCTTTTTGAGTATCAACACAGGATAATACATGTGCTCTTTCAAAATCTTCAAGTTGAAAATCTCCGCTTGCTATTTGCATTGTAGTCATATAAAGCTGGTTTAACGTACCGCAGTCAGCCCAAGGTTCGCTTGTAGGAACAGCGTATAATTTTTGACCGTGCAAAATTTCTTTTGCTTTATAAATTGTCTCGTCATCAAGAGGTTTTGCATTTTCTCCAAACACTTTAGGATTTGTTTTGAAAAATTTTCTTATGTCATCTGGATTATCATACATTGTTATAGCTTGAATTACGGGAATATAATTTTTTGACCAATCTCTTTGTTCCTTTTGGTCTGCGGGAAAATCATAAAACGGTTCAACAAGCTCCATTACTTCAAGAGCTTCTTTTGAAACGGCAAATTGAAAAGTATTTGTTAAACACATATCTTCACCGTTTATTTTATCCGCAATAAAATCACTGCTGATTGAACTTGGTTTTTCTTTAAATTCAAGAATTTGATTTTGATTATTTAATCTCATAATTCCAAATGTTTTGATACAATCGCTTGCTTTAACTTTTTTTGCAATCATTGCAATTGCGGCTTTTCCGGAATCAGTAAGTTCTTTTGCCGCAACAACGGCATTTGTCATTCTGCTCATTGAATCGTTCGGTAAAACCATAATTGATTTAGCACCATCTCTCATCATTTTTTTTGCAAGTCCGAGAGTATATCCGCCGCTGCCTCTGTTGATGTCCCTGTTTAAATAAAATTTGATATTCTTTCCTATATCAAGATTGTCTTTAGAGCAGTCAAGAAGCCCCGCATTGTGCAATGTTACAAAAGTTGTTTCCATCGGAGTTAAACCTGTTGCGGTTCTGAATATTCCTTTTGTGGATTGAGTACCTCCATTTATATTATGAAATATAGCAGAAGAAGAAGCGTTTGTATATTCGGCTCTTGAGCCAAATCCACCCGCAAGCATAACAAGCTGTGTCGATTTTGCATTTTTATTTGCAACAAATTTATCAAGCACTATATCGCCGTTTTTAACTTTTTCTACAAATGTTGCAATTGAATCCTTAATTTCATCAACAAACCTGTCCTCTTCCATACCTATTATAATTTCGGTTCCTTCTCCTTCTGATTTTTCGGGAATTCTTGTTCTTACCGGCTGAGGTGAAGGAATAAAAGGTTTATAAGTATTCTCTATCTTGCCGTTTGAGTTATCTTTTTTATCAATCCATTGTATTGCATCTATATTAAGAAGTCCGTCAGTACATTCTTTTTTTGATAATGTTCCGGCATTAGTCAGTATAACATCATTTCCATCTTCAACTACCGCCATTAAATTGCCTCTAGTATTTAATACATAGGCTTGTTCTTTTGTGCCCTGACCTTTGTAGTTAACGGGAGTAATCATAATATTAATAAGCTGCTTTAAATCAGAGGTCCTGTCCGTTATATCACCCGCATGATCCCTGACTGCCATCTGAAAAAGCAAATCATTCGAATGCTCAATATAATCAGACGGTCTTATCATCTTCATTTGTGTTCTTGCATATATAGGCGGTTCATCCGGTTTATGGTCATTTACACGAATAGAAGTTTTAATGGCATCATCAATTTGTGAAAATTCACCTATAAAACCATGCAACAATCTGTTTACATTTACTCTTTTACCTACATCTTCGCCTCCTTCTTTTCCATCCGGCTTGCATGTAACCATGGAATCGTTTAATTCTTTAAACGCACCAAACAAAGCACCTGTAAACCTTACCGTTCTTGCTAAATTTAAACTTTTCAATTTTAAAGCTTTTACGGCTTCTTGTGAATATAAGCTGTTTTGCGAAGTGTATTCTTTATTTGTATTTTGTTTTTTTTGGCTTGTTTTTGAGGGAACAAAAGATACCAAACCAATGTTCTTAACGCTTTCTAACATAGGATGTCCTTTCAAAAAATTATAAATTAAAACAACACGTGAATCTATTTTATAACTTTAAAAATAAAAATCAAGAAGCATTGAAGATAATATTAATTAATTGTATTTTATATCGTTGCTATGTTATACTTAACTAACAATAAAATTCAAAAGGAGGAGAGTTGATTAATATAGCAGTAGTCGGTGCAAACGGCAAAATGGGAAAAGAAACCGTCAAGATGGTTTTAAATAATCCTGATTTTAAATTAACATCGGCGGTTGATAAATTTAAGACCGAGGATAAAATCGGCAATGTACCGATTAATGATAATATTGACAGTTTATTAAATTCAAACATTGATGTGGTTGTTGATTTTACAAATCCTGCAAGCATTTATGAAAATGCTAAATTTTATATGGAAAATAAAATTAAAGCGGTAATCGGTACAACAGGGCTTTCAAAAGAGCAGGTTGAAGAAATTGAAAGTATATCAAACAAAAATAAAACAGGCTGTATAATTGCTCCGAATTTTTCACTGGGCGCAATATTGATGATGAAATTTGCAAGTTTTGCCTCTAAATATTTCTCAAATGCCGAAATTATAGAATATCACCACAACCAAAAGCACGATGCCCCTTCAGGAACAGCTATAAAAACAGCTCAGTTAATGATAGAAAATAATGATAATTTTAAACTCGGCAATTGTCAGGAAAAAGAAACTTTAACAGGTTCAAGAGGCGGAAATTATCAGGAAAACAACAAAGGAAACATACAAATTCATTCTGTCAGAATGCCCGGATTTGTAGCTTCGCAAGAAGTTATATTCGGCTCAAGCGGACAAACTTTAAAAATTCACCATGACACAATCAACAGAGAATGCTATATGTCAGGTGTAGCTTTAGCAATTAATCATGTTTTTGAAAATAATAAATTTATATACGGATTGGAGAAAATTCTATGACAAAAAGACTCCCAAATATCGCCGTACTTGGCGCAACAGGTGTAGTAGGAAGAGAAATATTAAATATTCTTGAAGAAGAAAAAGTGGAATATAATTCTATAAAATTTTTGGCATCAAGCCGTTCTGCCGGTTCTTTAATTGAATTTAAAGGACAAAAGCACACGGTTATAGAAACAACGGATAATGTTTTTGATGACATTGATATTTGTCTGGCATCAGCAGGCGGTAAAACAAGTGAAAGATATGCACCGGTCGCAAAAGAAAAAGGCTGTGTATATATCGATAATTCAAGCGCATTCAGAATGGATAAAGATGTTCCGCTTGTAATTGCAGGGGTTAATGATGAAGATTTAAAACTGCATAAGGGAATTATTGCAAACCCGAATTGTTCAACTTCGCAATTAATGCTCCCCCTTAAAGCACTTGATGATAAATTTAAATTAAAAAGATTAATTGTTTCAACATATCAAGCAGTGTCAGGTGCAGGTTTAAAAGCAATAAACGAATTAACAGACAATATTAAAACAAATCTTGTCGGTATGCCTTATGAACCGTCTGCTTTTAAATATGAAATAGCTTTCAATGTTATTCCTCAAATTGATTCATTTACGGAAAACGGCTATACGAAAGAGGAAATGAAAGTTACAAACGAAACGAGAAAAATTCTTCATCTTTCAAATGATGTTAAAATATCTTGTACCGCAGTTAGAGTTCCTGTTTATATAGGACACAGTGAAGCGGTAACAGCTGAATTTGAACATGAAATAAGCCCTGATGTAGCAAGAGCGCTCCTCAAAGAAACTCCCGAAGTTGAAGTAAGAGATGATTCTGCAACATTCACATATCCGACACCAAAAGAAGCCGCAGGAAAAAATCCCGTATATGTCGGAAGAATAAGAAAATCCCTTGCATTTGATAACGGAATTGACTTTTTCTGTGTTGCCGATAATTTAAGAATAGGCGCGGCATTAAATACCGTAAGAATAGCCGAAAAAGTAATAGAAATGGAATTATATTAATAATTATAAGGAGAAAAATATGGCACCAAGATACGATGCAGGTGAATTAATCACTGCAATGGTTACACCTTTTGATAAAACAAGAGCGGTTGATTATCAAGCACTTGAAAGAATTACTTCACATCTTATAGAACAAGAGTCCGATGCTGTTGTTGTGTCGGGTACAACAGGGGAAAATCCCACACTAACCCTTGAGGAAGAGCAGGAAATATTACTTTGCGTTAAATCAAAAGCATCGGGTCAATGCAAAGTAATTATGAATTCAGGCTCAAATTCGACGGAAACAGCAATAAAATCCTCTAAAAAAGCTCAAGAACTCGGCGCTGATGCATTATTATCCGTTGTACCGTATTATAATAAGCCCTCTCAACAAGGTCTGAAAGAACATTTCGGAGCAATTGCAAAAAGTGTTGACCTTCCGATTATTTTATATAATATTCCCGGAAGAACAGGGGTTGATATGAAACCTGCCACTATTGCATTCTTAACAAAAGAATATCCTAATATAGTTGCCGTTAAGCAATCAAATCCGAATTTAGACTTGATTTCAGAAATAAAAATGCTCTGTCCCGATGATTTTACAATTTATTCGGGTGATGACAGTCTGACACTACCTATGTTATCAATAGGCGCACACGGTGTAGTATCGGTAGCATCGCATGTTGCGGGAAAACAAATAAAATCCATGATAAGAAACTATAAAACGGGTCAAATAAATGCTGCAGCAAACATGCACAAATTATTATATCCGTTATTTAAAATGATTTTTCAAGAACCAAATCCGACTCCTATTAAAGCACTTTTATCAAGGCTCGGACTGATTGAAAATTATGTCCGCCGTCCGCTGGTTGAAGTCGATGAACAATTAAGACTTGAACTTGAAGAATGTTTAAATAAATTAATAAGAAAAACGGAAAAATTATAATTAGAGTTTTCAAAAAGCGCCGGTTTTATAGCCGGCTCTTTTTTTAGAAAAAATAAAGGCTGCTAAAATTCTTTGCAGCCAAGTTGTTCTCTTTTAGTCCTTTATGTGTCTAATGTTTTTCCTTTATTGACTTTAGTTTTGTTTTCTGGAAAATCATAATATATTCGTGTTCAAATATATTAAATCCTCCGTTTAACGCCCTGTATCGCCATAGATTGGCTGTTTTTCCTTTAGCCTTTTCATTCCCTGTGATATTCTTTACAATTACCGCTTTTGTTACAAATCCCACCTCTTCCATTCTTTTCTGACATTCAAAACCGAGGGATATGTATCTGCTGTTAGCATATTTATCGCCTATAATCAACGCTGCAAAGCGGTTTTGTTCAAGCAAATCATAGCCGTTTAATGCAACTTTTTTGAATAATTCATAGAATTCTTCGGTTGTTGCACAATTTGATAAGTCCTCTTTTTTATCCGAAAACTTTATTATATCATCATAAGGAGGATGCAAAACAAGAAACTGTGCTTGTTTTTTGCCCATAATTTCAAGTCTTGATTTAACTTTTTCTTTTGTTTCGGGGCTTGCGCTGTCTCCCTGAATAATATTAACATCGACTACAAGCTCTTTTGGTGTGAATTTAGAAGAAACATAATCAACCATTTCCTGTTTTAATTCAACACCTATGCATCTTCTTTCCATATTTCTTGCTTCAATACCGCTTGTTCCGGAGCCGAAAAATAAATCAAGAACTATATCATCTTTTTTTGTATATCTCGTAAAAAGCTGTGTTGCAATTTGGGGGATATAGTTACCATGATAATCGTAACTGTGTCCTTTTGTATTGTCCCTTGAAGAAAATTCCCACCATGTGCCTGTTTTAATATTTTCGTATAATTTCCAATTATTTAAATCTATATCATTATACGGTTTAGTTTTGACAGGTTTTACCACTTCAAGAAGTGATTTTTTTACTTCGGTTGTTTTTTTGGATTTATTTGAATTAACCGGCATTAAATTAATTTTCCCCAATTAGTCTTACGAAGAAAAGTATAATTAATTTAATACATAATTAAATCAACCTTATATATTAATTTACATTATGGCAATTTTTAACATTCAGTGGTTTTATGAATATATGATAAAATTAAATTCATTAAGTTTTAATAATTTCAGATTAGCAACAAGGCCTGTTAATACAAATAAGTTGAGCATTTATTACTATAACGATACCCACGGAAATTCGGATGAGATTTCAGGCATTATAAACGGTGCCAGAAAATTTAAAAATGACGAAGTAAACAGAGATTCTGTCTCATTTGTATTATCTGCGGGTGATAATTATTCGGGTGCCAACGTAAAGAAGAACAAATTCTTTGTTGATTTAATGCAAAACATGATAGGAGTTGATGCTTCTGCAATCGGAAACCATGAAATGGACGGGGGAAGTAAAGGATTTTTTGAAGCAACGAACGGTAAAAAAGTTGATTTTGTGGCAACAAATGTTGTCCTTGATGAAAATAATCCGATGAATGATGTAATTAAAAAATCAATGATAATAGACAGGCAGGGAATGAGAATAGGGCTTGTCGGAAGTATGCCTCTTGACCTTGAGATGGTTTCAAAATCAGATAATATAAAAGATATTAAAGTTTTACCTTTTGAACAGACCGTTTCCGCTATTCAAGATGAAATAAATAAATTAAAGGAAATGAAAATAGATAAAATTATTCTTCTTTCTCATACGGGATATGAAGAAGATAAAAAGCTTGCTTCCAATCTTGACGGCGTGGATATAATAATAGGTGGTCATACTCATACCGTTGTAAACGGTGCAAAATCGGGCGAAAATATAGTACCATCCAAATCAGGCGAGCCTGTATTGATTGTTCAAGGCGGAGAAAACGGAAAATTTTACGGAATTATTGATGCGGAATTTAATAAAAACGGAATTTTAGAATCTGTCGGTAATAAACTTTTCAAAAGTCCCACCAGAAAAAAAAGCCCCATAATAGAACACATAAAAACTCAAAATATAGGTAAAAGCCCAAAAATCGGAACTATTGCAAAAATTGACCCGATGCCCACAAACAGAAGAATAGAGCATTGCCCGTGGACAAGCACTCTGGCGGACGCAATGAAAGAAGAGCTTGGTTGCGATATTGCCCTTATTAATTCGGCAAACGTCAGAAAAGTACCACAGGCAGGACTTTTGACTGAAAATGATGTATCAGAATCCACACCTATGAAAAACAGGCTAATGAAAACAAAGATTACTCAAAAGGTGCTTGTAGATGCTATAAGAAATTCATCCCTTGCAACAATGAACCATAAAGAAGGAGTCCCGGGATTACTTCAGGTCAGCGGATTAAGATATAAAATTGATACGAACGGCAATTTGCTTGAACTGAATTTTGTAGATAGAAAAGGTAATGTTACTCCGATTGATATAAATAATCCGTCCGATAAAATTACATATACCGTAGCTTATGATGATTTTATGGGAAAAGAAAACGGAGAATACCCCGAATTATTTCCGAGTTTTAGTGTCCAGCATTTTGATTTTGACAAAGATAAAACCATGATTAGTTATTTAAACAAAAAGCAGGACAAAGAGCATCTTGAATTTAATGATGATAAAAGAATTGAAATAATAAATACATCAAAACAGACACAGCAAAACAATAATAGCCAAAAATTTTTAAGCTTAACTTCGCCAAAAGCTTCATAAAATATTTAATACAAAAATAACCGACAACAAACGATACAATTGTTCCCGTTATGATTGCAGTTAAATTAAATTTTGAAATCTCGGAAAAATCAAGTTCAAACACGGGATAAATAAAACTTGCAAGGAAAATAACAGGTATACTCATTAAAAAAGAAAATCTAGCAGATTTTACTCTGTCCATTCCGCAAAATAATGCCGTTGCAATTGTAAGCCCGCTTCTTGAAAATCCCGGAAAAATCGCAAGCCCCTGAGCAATCGAAATAAGTATTGCACTCTTTAAATTCAATTCTTTATTCCCTTTATACATCTTTTCGCTTAAAAGAAGAATTATACCTGTTATAAAAAGCAATACACAAACAAGCTTCGGACTTGATACAAAATATTCAACAGGTCTTTTTAATACAATACCTATTAATCCTGTTATAACTATCGACATTAATATATAAAGAAGAATCTTTGAATTTTGAGAAGCAAAATTTTTCTCTTTTACGGACTTGAAAAAGTCTTTTATAATATTTTTTAAATCACTAAAGAAATATATTAAAACTGCAAGCAAAGTGCCAAAATGAACACAAATATCAAAAAATATTTCTTCGTATTTATTTATATCCCCGTTGTTTACAAATAAATTATATAAAGAATTGGAAAACACAATATGAGCCGAGCTTGAAATCGGCAAAAATTCGCTCAAACCCTGTACAGAGCCTGTTATTATTGCTTGGAGTGTCTGCATTAATCCATCCTTTATTTTGTTTCAAAGTAACTTGCTCTCGAACTAACCGTTTCCCAAACATCAACTCTGGAAATATTCGGAAATTTTTCCTTTGCTTTTTTATATATAAACCTTGCAATAAATTCCGAACTCGGACTTTCTCCCTTAAATTCTTCAAGGGTGTTTAAGTCTTTATGGTCAAGATAATCTACTATTTCATTGACTTCTTTTTTCAGTAATTTAAAATCAATTAAAATATTGGATTTGTCCAAAGTTTCTCCGCTTGCCGTAACTTCAACTTTCCAGTTGTGTCCGTGCATATTTTCACATTTGCCTTTGTAGTTAAGCAAATGGTGTGCGGATGAAAAGCTCGTTTCTATTTTAACTTCAAACATAAAACAATTCTAACACAGACAAAAATTTCAATTCGGGTAATTTAAAAAAATGTAAAAATAACATATAAGCTGTTGTAAATGCTTTATTCGTGGTAAAATAGCCCTATGAGTCATGCTTTCAAACAAAAAGTTTATTACTCGGATACTGATGCCTACGGCGTTGTTTGGCACGGAAGCTATTTAAGATGGCTTGAAATGGGAAGAGTAATGATGATAGAAAATGCAGGATACAAAATATCGGAACTTGCAAATGAAAATATCGTTCTTCCCGTTATTGAAATGAACATAAAATATAAAAATTCAGCCAGACTGGATGATACTGTTTTAATTAAAACGGAAGTATTAAATTGCGAAAAATTTTATATAACTTTTCAACAAACAATTACTGATGAAAAGGAAGAAAAAACGTACATCTCTGCAACCGTCAAGGTTGTTGCGATAGACAACAGTGGAAAACTATACAGGAGTTTACCCGAACCGATTTTAGAAATTCTAAAGCAATATGATTCGGAAAAAAGTGCAGTTTTAGTGTAATCTAAACTGCACTTTTTTAATTTTTATTTTGATTTTCGTTATCGTATCGAAAATTCACAACCGCAATATTTTTGAGCATACATATTATTTTCTTTTGCAATCATTCTTGAAATTTTAAAGCCATCGTGCTTTTTAAAATCATATTCTATAAATTCCACTCCGGTTTTTGCTTCAACGGCTTTTCCCTCTTTAAAGATTTGTTTTGAATTTTTGTGAGGAGAAACACTTAAAGTTGTCGTAAAACAGCTTATATTTTTTTCTAAAGCAAATTGAGCGGTTTTATAAAGCCTTAAATTAAAACAAAGAGAACATCTTGCACCTTTTTCAGGCTCATGTTCAAATCCCTTAATAATAGAGTAGTATTCATCGGGATTATATTCGCCCTCAAAAAAATCAACGGAAACTTTTTTACAGTATTTTTCAAGTTCATCTCTTCTTATTTTATACTCTTCAAAAGGATAAATATTCGGGTTGTAAAAAAATACTACAGGCCTGAAATTATCTTTAATCAATAATTGAATGGGATAACTCGCACAGGGTGCGCAACAGGCATGTAGTATAATCTCTTTCATACTTCTTAATTTATCTTATTTATTTTCTTCTCTTTTTTCTGCAATTGCAATCTTTTCTTTAAGTTCATCATAGGGCATAGCACCGACATATACCACATCATTAATTTGAAGTGTCGGTGTTCCGTTTACGTTTATTACTGAAGCTTTTTGAATATCATCGTCAAGAATCTGTTTTGTTACATCACTGTTTGCATCTTCCTTTAACTGCTCAATATTAATTCCAAGATGAGCTTCTTCAATAAGCTTAATTATATCTTCTTCATTTTTGGGTCTTTCGGGTGACATATTTTTATCAAAGAAGAGATTTGCAACTCCCCAGTATTTACCCTGTTTTTTCGATGCTATTGCATATCTTGCCTGAATACAGGATAGCTCATGTCCGCCGAGAGTAACACCGACTCTGCTGTTGCAAGAGTTATCGAGAGGATAGTTTACTTCGTTTATTAAAACATGTCCTTCTCTTGCAATTTTATGAAGCATGATATTTATAACCCTGCAGAAAGGACAATTAAAATCACTGTACACATTAATTACGACTTTTGCTTTTTCTTTTCCGAGGACATTACCTTTAACGGCATATTTATTAATTTTTGCTTCAAAGAATTCCTGTTGCAACTTTTGTTGTCTTAATTTCGGAGAAAGAATATAAGTATCATTCAAATAATATATCGTTGAAACAAAAGCCGTTAAAACAACGAGGAATAAAACAAAATATTTTTTTGCTCCTTTTATAAAATCGATTATTGTTATTTTTATATCTTTAAAGATAAATCCTTCTTTGAATTTTGACATTGCGGTAAGCGCAATAAACAAATCAACAAAATAAGTGCAAAAACTAAGCACACAGATTTTTTTAATTTCAACAATCGAAATATAGGCGAGTATCATTGAAATTGCAAACGATAATACCGCAAGTGTTGCAATATAAGAACGGGGGTTTTCAAAAACATCAAATATTGTGTTTTTAAATTTAGCCTGAATTCTGTCAACAAACAGAAGCATCGTCATTACACAATATAGAATCAATCCCCAGAGCGCATTTGGCACGCCGAAGGACAGACTGTATTTGGTTAAAGCCACACCGTCACAATCTATATAATCCGAAACATTACAAAAACTGCGCTCAAATGTTTCAAGAAAATTTGTTTTATAAAAAATAATACCAAGCTCAATACAAAGAGCAACTCCTATTAATATAAGAAACAAAATTATAAAAAATCTCGGTTTTGAAAATTTTAAATTTGTAGAATTTTCCATTATTTTCTTCCTCTTTTGTCCTGCAACAAGGATTAATTCATAAAAACTAATCCACACATACTATATTATATTATACATATTTATAATCAATATGATAATAGACAAAAGTATTAAAATAAATTATTCCATAAAATCGATTTTTGAACCTGTATGCATAATATTCTTTTGTTCAAGTTCTTTAAAACCGTCAAGTTCTATTATGGCACTTCTGTATTCTTTATTTTGCCTGAATCCGCATTTCTGTAAATAAAAGTTTCTTGCTCTGTTTGCCATAGAGGAAACGCTCAAACTGTTTTTATTATCTCTTTTTAAAACATCAGTTAAAAAAGTTATAAGGGTTTCACCCACATATTTTATTTTTCTTTCGCCGTTTTTATTTGTACAGGCAGGTTTTACCTCAAGATACAATAAGTCATGACCGTATTTTCCATTAGAATTTGACATAATACAGTATCCGAGGCATTTTTCTTTAACATCCTCCATAACATAAAACACGGTATCTTTTTCATTTTTTATTTGCTTGTTTGCACCCGCAAGATAATGTGCCTTTTTCCATCCGTTTTTCCTGGAAAGTTTTTTAAAATAATTTTTATCCTTTTCTTTATCCAGCTGGTATATACAGCACTGTTCGGGACGGTTATTTTTCAAAACCGAACATGTTGCAACAAGCTTTTTTTGAAATAAAGGCGAAGTTAAACTATTTATCCTCATATTTTAACAAAACGTATGAAAAATAAAATTTGCTAGAACTCTATTAGTTCATTATATGCTTTTATTGCATAGTTATCGCTCATGCCGGAAATATAATCTATTATTGCCTGCTTATAACTCATGACATCTTCAATATTGTATATTATCTTGTTTCTGTATTTCCTTAAACGGTGTGATTTTTCATCAATATTTGAATATTTAATAAGCCAATCCGAAAAATCCTGTGAAAGAGTAGGATAAAATTTTTGATACTTTAAGAGCTTATTTATTGTGTTAAAAGAATCATAATCATCAAGAAGAAAATCAAAAATTTCATTTATTACAACTTTGGCATACTCCATGAAAGGTTTAAAGCGTTTATTCGAATAAATTTTTTGGTAATTGAATTTTTTTATCTTATTCATCATTTCATAATATTCTTTTGTAAAAGAAAGTCCGCTGTCAGGATTGGAATTGATACAAATATTGGTTATAAATTCATGGATTAAAGAGGATGTATTAACATTCTTAAATTTAATTTTTTGTTTCATAACATCCTGTGCAATCTGTTTCAGCGTCACCATATCTTCTTTATCAAAAAATTTATAGTTATACGCATCTTCTATATCACGTCCCAGATATGCCACCTTATCGGAAATTTTAACAACACATCCCTCGTAAGTATAAGGCATCTGTTTTCCTTTTTCTATTAAATTCAAATCAATGGCTTCATTCCTCGGTTTTATGCAATTTTCGTTTACCTCGCCGCAATGGCAGACTATTCCGTCACGAACAGCATAGGTTAAATTTAAGTTTTCTTTAAATCCGCTGTAATTAGGCAGAGTTTCAATTAAATCAACAAAACGGAGAGAATTGTTTTCATGCCAGAATTTTTTCTGAAATCCGTGCTTATCCATAATGTTTTCAATTATTCTTTCTCCGTGATGACCAAAAGGACTGTGTCCGAGATCGTGTCCCAATGCTATTGCTTCAGCAAGAGAAACATTTAATCCGAGCGCCTTTGATATTGTTTTTGATATACTTGCAACATGATTAACATGTTCAATTCTTGTACAAACATGGTCATTATTTGTTGCAAAAAAAACCTGAGTTTTGTGTTTCAGCCGTCGGTATGCATTAGAATGAATTATCCTTGTAATATCCCTATCAAAAGGGGTTCTGATGTCATAAGGTTTTTGTAATATCGGGGATAATCTTTTAATTGATTCTTCCCATTTAGGATTATTTTCCGAAATCGAATAATTTTTAAATGTGTTATTATTAACTTTTGTTAAATTTTCCATCCTGTCTCTATTCTTACTTTTCTGTGATGACATACAGATTATACGCAATTTTAAGTATTTTTAAATCGTATATGTATTTTATTTTATGAAAATGGTAAAATTATTATATGTCTAAGCAAGCGTTAGTTATTACGGTAATTATAGTATATATAATAATCCGCTCGCTTATCATTGAACCGAATTCAATAAAAATAACAAGATATGAAATCGAATCCAATGATTTAAGAGGGATAAAAATAGCTTTTTTAAGTGATTTTCACCTAAAAAGAAATGACTATAAAAGACTGGATAGAATAATAAAGTTAACAAATAAAGAAAACCCCAATATTGTATTTTTGGGCGGTGATTTTGCAAAATATCCCGATAAAAACAAAAATATGAACATGGATATTGTTGCAAACAACTTAAAACTTCTCAATGCACCAAAATATGCGGTTCTGGGCGATGATGATTTAAAATCGGACTATAAAGGAATTAAACTTGCATTTGAAAAATATAAAATACCGATTTTGGAAAACAGGGCAGTAAGAACAATTACGGGGGGCAGATATCTGGATATTATCGGGCTTGATGATATAGCAACAAGAGATGTAAACATAACAAAAGCAATGAAAAGGACAAGATTGCCAAGAATTGTATTAACCCATAATCCCGATATTTATTATGATTTGCTGGATGATGTTACTCTTATTTTAGCCGGACACACACATGGTGGACAAATTGTAATTCCAATGACAGCACCGATGTTTGTCCCGTCAAGATACGGTGTCCAATTTGCAAGCGGATTACAAACACCAAAAGACAATAAAATAATCATATCAAGAGGTCTTGGTACAGACAGATTTCCGGCAAGACTAAATTGTGAACCTGAAATAGTAATTGTTGACTTTGTAAGTATCGGTTCTAAACGGAACAAAAATTAAAAATGCATATAATTTGGGCAATAGTAGGAATATTTTTTATACTGCTTGATTTTAAAAAACCGTCAAAAATAAAATTAAGCATGTCGCAGGGAAGTTTATTTTGTGCAATATATGCATATAAATTTCCTCATGATATTTATTTTCAACCGTTAGTTTTTATTCTTCTTGTATTTGTTTCTTATTTTTTTATTACACATATATATAAAAACGAACAAAAAGACAATTTAAAAAAAGATGGTTTAAAAGATTGCACGGGAAAAACGGCAATTGTAACAAAAGATATAGGCAAGACATTATCTGTTGATGGAATAGGGCGTATTAATTATAATAATGAAATATATAAAGCCAAGAGTGTTGACGATAAAACAATAAAAGCAGGAGAAGAAGTTATAATTGTATCAAGAGAAAACCTCATAGTAAATGTTAAGGCGGTTTAAATATGCAGAAAACAAACAAAAGATTACTAATAGTAGATGACGATAAGCAAATAAGAGAACTGTTGTCGTTTGATATTGCCCAGAGCGGTTATATAGTCGATGTAGCGCTTGACGGACAGGAAGGACTTAAAAAAGCCCTTGAAAATCATTATGATTTAGTTTTGCTGGATGTAATGATGCCGAAAATGAACGGGTACGATGTCTGTAAAAATATTAGAATTGCGAAACCAAATCTTCCTGTTTTAATGTTAACCGCAAAAGGAGCTATCGAGGATAAAACCGAGGGATTTGACTGCGGTGCGGATGATTATTTAATAAAACCGTTTGAAATACAAGAAGTATTATTAAGAATAAGAGCGCTTTTAAGAAGAGGAGGCAGTACCCCCGAAAACAGTGATAAAACAATCTTAAGAGCAGGTGACATAGAAATTCTGCCTGACAGCCTTGAAGCTGTTATTCAAAATAAAAAAGTTAAGCTCACTCCTACGGAATTTGAAATTTTATACTGTCTTTTGCAACATATAAACAACCCCGTAACACTGGCAACACTGCTTGATGAAGTCTGGGGTTACGGAAGCGACGAAGATGTTCGAATGGTAAGAGTTCACGTCGGAGGCTTAAGACAAAAAATAGAAGAAGATACGAGAAAACCAAAATATCTTCATACAGTTGTAAACATCGGATATAAATTAACACCGTTTGGAAATTTGGAATAACCATGAAAAGATTAAAAATTGTTGAACAAATCATTATAGTATTAATTATTGCTGTTTTAATACCATTTATAACAATAGGTATTATAATTTCAAATATATCACAGCAAAGTGTCAGAAACGAACTTGCAAACAGCACTTCTCTTATTGCCGAGTTTGTAGGCGATGAAATGCAAAGCTATATAAAACACAGCCAGGAGGAACTTAATAAGATTGCTCTCGGTATTAACTATATTCCGGATGCTATTGCAAAACTGCAATATTTTACCGATATCGAAAACAGGACAAAATTATTTAAAAACCTTGACATAATTGAAAGTTATCAGATTCCAAGAGAAAAATATAATTCCGAAAATGAAACATATACAATATCAAGTCCGATAGATAAAGATAAAAAGTTCTATCTGACTGCAAAAATCAATGTAAATATAATTGATGAAATACTTGACAATGAAACTCTAAAAGGAAGAAATGTTTATATTTTTGATGCTGAAAATAAGGAGCTTATTGCATCAAATACAACAAGCGGTAATGCTCGTGAAGTAATGTCCGATTTTGCTGCAAGTGAAAATGTTAAAAAGGGATTATTCGGTACAAAGAAAAATACCCCGAAAGCATTTTACAAACTCAAGTACCCGAATTGGCTTATTATAGTTGATACAACAAAAAAGGTAACGGCAAAAACAATTACAAAAGCGAGAATAAGAATTATTATCTCTCTTGTTGCCGCAGCATTTTTCATATTTATTCTTGTCGGGCTTTACACATATTATTTATACATAAATATAAGACAGCTGTTTAAGGGGATAACCGCTATTTCAAAAGGTAACTACGACAAAAAAATACACCTTATTAAAAGGATATTTACCCCGCATGAAGTTGTTTTTCTTGCAAAAGAATTTAACTATATGACAAATAAAGTTAATATGTCATATAAAGATTTAAAGAAAAAAAATAAGGAATTGAAAAAACTTAACGAGTTCAGAGAAAATTTGGTAAACGCTACAAGCCACGAATTCAGAACTCCGCTCACAAGCATCATCGGATACACATCAAGACTCCTAAGACAGGATATTGTGCTTGACGAAGACACAAAAACCAAATCTCTTAAAATAATCAAACAACAAGCACAAAGGTTGTCAGGCATGGTTGAAGATTTACTTGTTATTCCCGAACTTGAAAGTTACAGCTTGAAATTTAACATTCAAGAAGTTTCCCTGTCGGATTCGATTGTAAATGCCATAGAATATCTTCAGGATGAAAACTATGAATTTAAAACATCTATCAGTGATAAACTTAAATATGTATGGGCTGACGAGTACAGACTTGAACAGATATTAATTAATATTATTGATAATGCAAAAAAATATACAACCGATAATATAATAGAAATTAATGCCGAAAACACGGGAGATTGCCCTGTTGTAAAAATTAAAAACAAATGTGAAAAAATACCCGATGAAATTAAAGAAAAACTTTTTGAAAAGTTTATTCGTGCCGACTCTAATTTAACAAGAACAACCAGAGGCACGGGACTCGGTTTGTATATCGTAAAAGGTTTATGCGAAGCAATGAAAATAAATATAAAATTGGAATGCGACGAAGATTTTATTATTACATTAGAATTTAACGATTATGTACAATAAAAAATTCATGGAACTTGCGCTTGCAAGTGCAAAAAAAGTAAAAATCGATATTCCCGTTTGCGCTCTTATTGTAAAAAACGGGGAAATAATTTCCGTTAAGACAAACGAAAAAGAAAAAACAAACATTGTAACTTCTCATGCCGAAATTCTGGCGCTAAACGAAGCAAATAAAAAGCTTAAAAGCTGGAGATTAAATGACTGCGATATATATGTAACACTTGAGCCCTGTCCTATGTGCGGATGGGCAATATTATCTTCAAGAATAAAAAATCTATACTTCGGCTCATATGATACGGTGTACGGTGCTTTTTCAAACGGTTTTAATTTTGGTAAAATTTTAAATTCGAAAATAAATGTTAAAGGCGGTATCATGGAAGAAGAATGCAATAAACTTCTTAATGATTATTTTATGGGGTTGAGAAATGAAAACAAAGCTTGATGAACTTGTTAAAAAATATGAAACAAAAGATTTTATAAAAGATGACCCTATTCAATTTCCGCACAGATATAAAAATAAGGAGGATATTGAAATAGTAGGCTTTATATCTTCTCTTTTTGCATTCGGCAAGCGTGAACAATTTATTTCAAAATTAAAAAAATTATTTTCATTATCATCATCCCCTTATGAATTAATTTGCGACTATAAAAAATTTAATCTTGATGATTTTTTATACAGATTTATAAAAAGCACTGATTTAATTGAGCTTTTAAGAATTTTAAACAAGCTTTATATTACAGATAAATCTTCTCTTGAAGAATTATTTTTTGATAAAAAAGACAGGTTGAAAAAAGTTACGGAATACTTTTATAAAAATTCATCCTGCCCTAATTCAACTGGTTTTTGCTTTATGTTTGCAAAGCCCGAAAAGCATTCGGCAATGAAAAGATTGAATATGTTTTTAAGATGGATGGTAAGAGATGGGTGCGTTGATTTTGGGATCTGGAAAAATATTAAAAAATCAGAACTTATTATTCCGTTAGATACTCATGTAGCAAGAATTTCAAGAGAGTTTGGATTATTAAAAAGAAAGCAAAACGATTACACATCTGCTCTTGATTTAACGGAAAAATTAAAAGAATTTGATGAACTTGACCCCGTTAAATACGATTTTGCATTGTTTGGACTGGGAGTAAATGAAAAAGTAAATAATTAACTTATATTGCTTTTATTTACTTTATTGATTTTATATGCTTTAATTAAAACACCATACTATGCTTTGGCTTTTGGATAAGTAGAAAAATGAACGATTTAATCGAAAAAATTAATAAATTAAAAAAAGAAAAAAACGCCGTTATACTGGCGCATTGTTACCAAAATATAGAAATAGATGAAGTTGCGGATTTTGTCGGCGATTCTCTATACTTAAGCAAAAAAGCAAAAGATACAAATGCTGATATTATTGTTTTTGCCGGTGTTTCATTTATGGCAGAAACCGCAAAATTATTATCGCCCGATAAAAAAGTATTATTGCCCCGCCGTGAAGCCGGATGTTATATGGCAAATATGATTGATTTAGAAAGCCTGAAGCAGTTTAAAGCTAAATACCCAAATCTTCCCGTTGTCTGCTATGTTAATTCAACGGCAGAAATTAAAGCAGAATCCGATATATGCTGTACAAGTTCAAATGCGGTGAAAATTGTTGAAAAACTAAAATGCAGAGAGGTTTTATTTGTCCCTGATACATATCTTGGAAAATGGGTTGAAAAAAAATTAACTAACGTAAAAGTCCATACCTATAACGGTTTTTGTCCCACCCACTTAAGAGTGTTGCCTGAAGATATTGAAACGGCAAGAAAAAAATATCCCAATGCAAAAATTCTATCTCACCCCGAATGTCACCAAAATGTTACATCGGCTTCGGATTTTACGGGAAGTACAAAAGAAATAATGGATTATGTTAAAAATTCAAGTCACAAAGAATTTGTTATAGCAACTGAAAAAGGTGTCTATGACAGATTAAAAAGAGATTACAAAGATAAAACTTTTTACATGATTAAAGATAATTTAATTTGCAAAAATATGAAATGGAACACTCTTGAAGATATTTATTTTTCACTTTCAAGCGAAACTACGGAAATTAAACTCAATAAGCAAATTATGGAAAAAGCAAAAAGAAGTATTGAAAAAATGTTTGAAAAGGAAGAATAAATATGAAAATTCTTGTCGGAATGTCGGGTGGTGTTGATTCTTCGTGTACTGCAATGTTATTAAAAGAACAGGGGCACGAAGTTATGGGTGCAACTATGGCTATCTGGGGAGAAAGAGGCATTAAACAACATTACGAACAGCAGAGCCAAAGAACGCACGGAGCGTGTTTCGGACCTGATGAAAAAGAAGATATAGAAGCAGCAAGAGCCATATGCAAACAAATTAACATCCCTTTTTATGTTTTTGATTGCGCAAGTCAGTATGACAAAATTGTTCTTGATAATTTTAAAAAAGAATACTTAAGCGGAAACACTCCAAACCCTTGTATATGGTGCAACAGTCTTATAAAATTCGGGGTTTTACCCGAAATGGCAAGACAATCAGGAATTAACTTTGATAAATTCGCAACGGGACATTACGCAAGAAATGTTTTTGAAAACGGAAAATACGTTTTAAAAAGAGGTCTTGACGAAAAAAAAGACCAATCGTATTTTTTATACAGACTGAGCCAAAATCAGCTTGAAAATATTCTTCTTCCTCTCGGGGAATATACAAAAGAAGAAATAAGAAAAATTGCGCTTAAACACGGGCTTAAATCAGCCGAAAAACCCGATAGTCAGGATTTCTATGCGGGTGATTATAATGATTTACTTGAAATAGAAGAGAAAACAGGAAATATTGTTGATACAAACGGCAAAATTTTAGGTGCTCACAAAGGTTTCTGGAATTATACAATAGGACAAAGAAGAGGTTTAAAAGTTTCTGCGGATGAACCGCTATACGTTATTGAACTTAGAAAAGATACAAATGAAGTTGTCGTAGGCAAAAAAGATAAAACAATGAATAATACTCTTATAGCCTGCAATATCAAACTTAATACAAATTTGCTTCCTGCTCGCTGTAAGGCTAAAATTCGCTCAAATCAAATTCCAACTCCGGTTAGTGCGGAAGTTAAAAATGATGAATTAATCGTAAAATTTGATGACATGCAAAAATCAATCGCAAAAGGTCAATCTGTCGTTTTATATGACAATGACACTGTTCTTGGCGGGGGCATTATTAAAGAAGTAATGTAGAATTTATAAATTTTGTGTTAATATGCAAAATATGAAAAGATTTGCCTTAATACTTGTGATATTTTTTCTTTCCGTATTATCTTTAAATGCGGAAGAATTGGTTAATACATATCAGGAAAAAAATAAATTCGGATTAATAAGAGGCGAAACAAAGATAACAAAGGCGGAATACAACAAATTAATCCGTCTAAGAGATACTTCGTGGATTTTTTTAAGAAAAAATAAATACGGGATTATTGACAATAACGGAAATATTCTTGTTGAGCCGAAATATTCATCCGCTCACAGGTTTATAGGAAAATATGCAAAATTCGGATATGGCGGGTTATACTGTATATATGACGATACGGGCGAACTCATAATAGATAGAGAGTATTCATCAATTGAAATACTTTTCGGAAGAATGTTTCTTGTCGGAAAGAATTATAAATACGGCTTAATAAGTTTTGACGGAGATATAATACTTGCTCCCGTTGCAGATGATATTTATATGCCAAAACCTAATATTTTAAGAATTTTATATGACGGAAACTGGTATGAAATAGAACATTTGAGAGAGGATACTATGTCGCTTCCAAATGACATAGTTCTTGCAAATGATGAATTTAAAATTACTCAATTTGTACAAAATCCTATTATGGGCGCAGGATATGGCGTAGTTACTTTTAGCGACTATTTAATTAAACTTATATCTTCAATTTCTCCTGCTTATGAAAAAACCATAGATGAACTCGTTTTTGAACATGGGGCAGATACCGCTTCAATTTTAATTAAGTTCGGCTGGCTTGCAAAATTTCCTCTTGTATACGGAAAAAACTACTTTAGAATTGTTGTAAGCCCAAACAGCGGACCTTTAACAGATATTAAGTATAATATAAGAAATAAACTAACATCAGAAGACTAAAAAACTGCCTGATAACAAACTATCAAGCAGTTTTTTAAAAATCATGTGTTTTTGCCGTTGCACCGTCAAGACTGAACATCAAATAGTTTATGCCGATATTTTGTAAAACATCAATTATGTCATCATTGATTATTGTACCGTTTGATATAAAATCGCAAGTTATTCCCAAATCAACAATTCTTTGGGCTAATATACTCCAGTCTTTTCTCATAAAAGGTTCACTGCCGGATACAACTATTCTTTTGCATTTTAAATCCGCAAGCTGTTCTATTAAGTTCAACGCTTCGGCGGTTGTTAATTCGTCTTTACGCTTTGCCACAGTTGCAGCAGATCCGCAATGAAGACAATTAATATTACAGCTTAAAGTAATTTCCCAAACAACACTGTTAAGTGCATACCTAATATTCTATCCTTATCACCAAGTATTTCCATAAATATACCATAAAACAATAAAAAAAGGTACAGAACAATAAAAGACCATCAAACGTTTGCCGGATTTTAGTGTTTTAGTTTTTCATACACTTCGGGATATTTATCAAGAATTATTTTATATGCTTCATTAATACTCAAGTTTTGGGTTTCGTTTATATTGCCGTCAAAATCAAGTTTTATAAGCGAATTTCTGTAACCTTTTGAAACTTTTGTTTTTGTATTATTTAAAACTGCCATTGCCCAATACCAGATATCATCATAATTCGGAGCTAAATTATAAAAAACATTATCATTAAATATTTCTTCATTAAAACAATCGGGCGGATACAACACTCCTCCCGAATTTACAGGTCTTGTCATATAGCTTGGTTTTGAGAATTTCTTTGCAAGCAGTTTATATGTTTTATCCTCCCGAATTTTACCCCCCTTGATTTTTAATCTTTCAATCCTGTTTGCAATAATACAATCGGGAGAATCAAGATACGAATTATAAAGTATACTTATCGCATCTTTTTTGTAAAATACACTGTCGTCAAAAGTTATAATAATTGCATTTTTAAAATCTCTTAATGCCGGAACAAGCCTTTTAAAGTTCCCAACATCCGAACACCATCTGATTTCAAGCCCGTATCTTTTTAAATCAAGAAGATTATCGGGCAGACTACCTTCCCTGTCTTTAAACTGCTTATCGGAAAGGTACAGTATAAGATAGTCAGGTTTAAAATCCTGAACCAGCAAACTTTTTATGACCTGATGAAGCGAATTAATCTTATTTGGAGTCGAAGTTATTGAAGCAACTATAGGAATAATTCTTTTTTTATCGGTAATTCCTGTTTGGTTTATAACAGGAACCGTGTATTTTTGTTTATATTTAAATTTAAAAGAGAAACAAAAAAAGACAATTATATAATGACCGTCGAGTTTTTTAAAATTTATAATTTGTTTAATAAATTGTGAAATTTTTCTAAATATTTCCATAAATCTCATAAATTATAAAATCAACTTATTGGATATTATATAATATTTTCAAATTTACATGAATATTTTAACTATTTCGTTAAACAAATTTAATATAAAATTTACAATTATAGTAATTATGTCATCTTTAATTTCTGCGGAGGTATCGATATGTTTTGGTTTATTTATGTACCATAGTGCTATATTATAGTCCTCGCAAAGACGTTTTATCCTGTAATAATATTTAAAATCCTTTTTGTTTTCAATTATCAATACTATTCCGGGACGCCTTGCGGTTTTACTTGCATAATATAAACTCTGTCCGATACTTTCCGCCCATTTCGGAGCAAAATCAAATTCAACGGCATAATCTAATGTCAAACAATCCACCCTTGTTCCATCCGGAAGCAGATGTTCCATTTCTCCTTTTTGCTCGTCGCACCAAATTTTTTGATAATATTTTTCAGGCAAATCATGTTTTGCAAAAGCGCAGGTTTTAATAAAAAGCAAACATAAAAAAATCAGTAAGCATTTTTTCATAAATAATATCCTATATTATTGGCATATTGCTTGTCTTATTCTATCCAGAGAACCCTCGGGAGAAATCTGCCATTCTCTTTTTGTAATTCTCATTACCTGAAATCCTGCTCTTTCAATTATTGATTGCTTTTTCATATCATTATATTTGGATTGAACATTATCTTCAACTCCGTCTATTTCAATAACCGTTTTATCTATCAATATATCAGCGCTAACCGAACCTATTTCAACCCCAGCCTTTACCGCATCCTTTTTGGTCGGAAATTCTTCAATTATTGCATCATATACTTCTTTTTCAAATGAGTTTTTAAAAGTGTTTTCAAAAGTTTTGGAGTTAATTTTTTTGACATATTCAAGATAATCTCTTAAAAGCCCCTCGGGAAGCTCGTTAATATCGGTTGAAATAAAGTTAATCAATTTATGCCTTGCTCTTGTTATTGCAACATTGAATAAATTCGGTTTTTGAGCAAACATAAGGCTCTGAGGATGGGAATTTGAAGCATATGTCCAGGATAAAAGCATAATATCTCTTTCATCCCCTTGAAATGTATGAGCAGTACCCGTATCAATTCTATGTTTCAAAATAGTATCGGTGTCAAAAACCTTTAGCAATGCTTTCTTGATTAAATCAACCTGCGCCCTGAAAGGAGAAATGACCCCAATTGTAACAGGTTCGCAGTCTTTGTTTTCATCTCTGTCTTTAATAATGAGTTCTTGTATGGTTTTGATTATTTCTTCGCATTCGGGAACGTTTCTTGTTGCATCGTGGTCAACCTTGCCGTCATGAACTATTCTTAATTCAACAATATTTCCCGTATTAATTTTCGGGCTCATTATTTTTATTTTTCCGCCGTAAAATTCCCTGCTTGAAAATTCTATAATCGGAGCAGGCGAGCGAAAATGTTCATCCAGCAAAACTGGGCTTGTTGAATAATAATTAGCAAGGTCAAACATGGAATTATCTCTAAAACGCCACATTAATTGATATCTGTCATCAATTCCGTATTGAGCAAGAAAACTCTGTTCTTTTGCTTTTTCGAGGAATGACAAATGCGGAAGCTGTTTATCATCCCCCACTATTATTGCTTTTTTTGCCCTGAATAATACGGGTATACAGCTTGCAATATCACATTGCGACGCTTCATCAATTATAACAACATCAAACATTGCCGGCTTTAACGGCAGACTGTTTGAAATTGCATAAGTTGTTGTACACCAGCATGGAAAAGCATTTAAAAGAGGTTTAAAGTCTTCTTTTTCCATTACTCTCGTTTGAAGATTTGCTTTTCTCGAAACAAGAGATTTGGAGTGAATCATTAATCTTCTTCTTTTTCCCGCATCGGTTAAAATATTTTTTAAAGCCGTTCTTCTCTTATTTTTTAATATATCAATCGCAAGTTTTTTCTGTTTTGATTTTAAAAGTTTTATTCTTCTTAAAATTTGATGAAGATTACCGATAGATAAAATATCGTCCTCGGTTTTTCTGAGTTTTGCTTCTTCCATTGCAACATTTATTTCATAAGGAAGTCTTTTGTATATATCTTCATTTAGTGCTTTTTGTATCTTTAAAATTTTCTTTATTTTTTTATAATCAAAGAACAGTTTAATTTTATCAAATATGCCTTTTTTATACTTCTTTTCAGTTTCTTCTATCTTATTAAATATTTTTTTAGCATTTTCAAGTTCTTCATAACTTACTTTATTAACAAGAAGGGTAAGATTAGCAATAGAATCTTTTGCACTTTCAAATTCTTCCAAAATAGCCGTATATTTTTTTTCTAAAGACAGGATATTAAGAGCCGAATCCTCAAGTCTTTTTATATCCTTTAAAAGGTCTTTCATATCATCAATATCGGCGGTTAAATTATCGTCAAACCCCTCGTTAAGATTAACTTTGTTTGAAAGAAGCTCTTGCAGTTCAAGATTTAATTGCTTTTGATAGTTGCTTCTTCCTGCTCTTAAGGCAAGATATGGTGCATTTAGCTCATTTAACCTTTCTGCTACAACATCAACCGCTTTATCCATTCTGCTTGCAACAAGCACCGACTTTCCGTTTGCAATAAGATGAGCAACCGTATTAACTATTGTCTGGCTTTTGCCTGTCCCCGGAGGTCCGTATACCGCAAGAAAATCATTTTCTTCAATTTTTCTTATAACTTCTTCCTGAGAATCGGAAAGACTCAAAGGGGTTATCGGGAAGAAATTATCCAATTTTTGTTCTTCAAGTTTTATATTGCTTTGTCCCGTTGATTCCAAAAATTCTTGATTAATAACATTCAATACGGTTTCCCTATGGACACCGGACGGTTTTTCGGCTATTTGCATAAGCTCATGCAGTACCCCTGCCGTTACGGTCGGGCGGGTTGTTAAAATAACAGCCTGTGTATATTCAAGATTTAAGGTTTCAACTTTTACTTTCGGAGTATTTTGAATGGTTTCAATGGAATCAAAATCAAACTCCCCGTTTTCAATATTTTTTAAAATGTCTTCTTTTGAAAATTCTCTATTGTAAAAATCTTTTTCATCCTGCTTAATATCGGCAATATTTCCAATATTAAGCGAAATATTTATATCGGGAACAAGGGATTTTAATGTCGTTAAAAATACATCCAAATCATCCTTTCTTAAAGGCAATTCGGGAACAACATCCAATAAACCCGATAACATTGCATCCGTTTCCTGTTCGTCTTCTCTTTGAATTAATTGAGCTATTGCGCCCGTATTAAGGGACAGCGTATCTTCAAGAATTGATAATTGAAGATTAACTCCAACCCTCTCAATTTTAGCGGGAGCATATAAAAGAGGAGTCAAAAATTCGTTATTTTTCTTTGATTTACCGTTTTTTCCTACCAGAAACAAATATCCGTATATTAAGTATTTATCTTTTGTATTCATTTCGGACTGTATCATAAGTTCGGTCAGGTAGCTGTTTGTGCCGTCAAGCAAAAGAGGTTCGTCATATGAAGAAAATACTTTTTCATCTCCCTCAAGAAATGCCCATTTATTTTCCTTATCTCCTTTTAAATTTCTGAAAGTTGAAGATTTAACTTCTTCTCTTACGCAATCGTGGAGATAATTGCATATTTTTTTTATAAAGCTTCCTCTAAAAGCGTTCTTGATGGCATTTGGTACAGTCTGTAGCATAATTTTAATTCCTAACTAATTCGATTAGATTATTATAGCATATTGTTTAAAAAATTAATCATCTATTTTTTTTAATAATATCAATCTTGACGCCGAGATTAAAAATTGTTTTTTATGATAAAATCCGAATATGCCAAACAATTTTAATAATAAAAACATTACCAAAAATTTATTGCTTATTTTATCAGGAATTATCGTATTTTTTGTTATTTTAAGCATTATTGTCTGGCTGTATGTAATTCCATCCCTGATTCAATCAAAAGCATTTATAGATATTCTTGACAGTTCATTAAAAAAAATCGTAAATTTAGATTTGGTTATTGAAAACCCCGAGCTTAAAACAAGTTTAAAACCTTATATAAGGTTTTCGGTTGATAATTTGATTTTGAAAAAAGAAAACAATACTCTTATTGAACTTAAAGATTTTAAGAGTTCTATTTCATTTAACAAAATACTGGCAAAAGAAATAAAACTGAATGAACTAAGCGCAAAAACATTAACGGTAAAAGCGGATGAACTCGTAAACCTCAAGTATAACGTTTCCGATAACAAAAAAAAGAGCAATTGGAAATTTAATTATTTTAATTCAACGGTAAATCTGGATGAATTAAATATATCTTATATCCAAAATTCAACTCTTTTAGAACTTATTATGAGAGATGTGAGCTTGTCTGACGACGATGAGTATAAAAATTTCGGCTTTAATCTTGAAGCTTATTTAAAAAGAAACGGTAAAATATATGCCGATATTGTTTCCTCGACAATTGATGAGATAAAAATATATAATAATAAGCTTAAAATCGATGATTTAAGAGTTGTTGTCAATTCTTCAAGATTAAGATTATTTTCGGAGATTGATTTAAAAAATACTATATTAAATGTCAAATCAGACAAATTCATGCTTGAAGATATTTTTAAAATAATAAATTCAAACTTTGTAATTGCAAACGGAAGCGAACTTTTAAAACCTTTAAACAGTCCGTCGGGCAAGGTTGGCTTTGATATTACAATGAAAAATAATGAATTATCAGGTGTTTTGAATATTGATAAAACAAAAGCCAATTTAAAAGATTTAACTAACATCCCTCTTAATATTCAAACAGGAACAATTAAAATATTTAAAGACAAAATTAAATTTATAGGATTAAACGGTTATTACGGCAAAAATAAAAATAACGAAATAAAAATCGAAGGAGATATAAAAGATTACTACAAAACATTTGATTCAAATATAATTATAGATACGGTTGTTTCAAATGAATTTTTCAAAGATTATCTTTCTCCTTTAATTAATAAAACTGTTTTATATGTTTCAAGCCCTCCAAAAACAAGAATAGTATATAAAGCAAAAAATAATATTATGGATATTTTGTGGCTTATGAAATTATCAAAAGGAGTAAGCCTCGGGGTAGACAATTCAAAATCTCCGCTAATTGAATACGATAGAGCCGTAAAAGGAGATTTTCATATTGAAAACGGTATATTCGACGTAAGAAATATTAATTATTACATTGCTCCGGATATAAAACGGGGGGTTAAGCTTCAACCCGTTGTTGTGCTTGATGCCAAAATGAATATGAAAAACGGTGCATTAAATAATGCAGGATTTACATTTGAAAGAGAAGTGCCGTCAGAATTTTTAAATCTTTTTGCGGGTTCGGGCTTCTTTAAAAAAGGCACAATTAAAGGAAGTGCCCATGTTGTATATAAAAACAATATTCCGACGCTTGATGCCGATATGATAATGAATAAAGTTTTTATACCATCCCAGAGAGTCTATATAAGAAATGCAAAACTATTAACAAAAGATAATGCAATAAACGCAGAAGCAGAGGGCAGGTTTAAAAGAGCTACATACAACATAAAAGGTTACATGGTAAACAAGCTCATTAAACCTTATACAATTAAAAAATTAAATCTTGATATAGATGAAGTTGATGTAGAAAGGTTTTTATCATCCGTGAACAATCAGAATAATGCGGAAAACCTTGTTGATACAAAAAAAATAGAAAACGAAAACTCTCTTGATATAAAAGATGATGATTTTATGTTTGATTACAGCTTAATCAAAATAGAAGATGCTGATTTCAACTTAAAAAAAGGACACTACAAAGACCTTAATTTCGGAAATGTTAAAGCCAATCTTTCGCTTGATAACGGCATTCTTGATATAAAATCAAACAGATTTGATATAGCAGAGGGCATTTCAACTCTAAAAGTTAATTGCGACCTTAATAATTTAAAATATTACATAAGACTGGGCATAAGGGATGTGAACTCAAGTCTTATGGCAAAAGTACTGTTTAATCTTGAAAAAGAGATAACGGGAAAAGCATCGGGATTAATTGAATTAAACAGCGATAAAAGCCTAAAACTTAACGGGGACGTTAAGTTTAAAATCAATGACGGAACAATAGGTAAAATCGGTCTTGTCGAATATGTTTTAAAGGTTGCTTCGGTATTCAGAAACCCTATTGCAATGATTAGCCCCGGAACGATTATGGATATTGTTTCGGTTCCGGAGGGAAAATTTGATAAAATAACGGGCGAAATGAAAATAGAAAATAACGTCATCAAAAGAATAAATATTAAATCGAATTCTTCTTCTCTCAGCGCCTTAATCAGAGGAAGAATGGATTTAGAGCGTCATGATGTGTCCCTTAGAATATATACAAGATTTTCGTCAAACAAAAAGACTGTATTTAATTTCTTGAGAAATATTTCTCTTAATTTTCTTGCCAATAAAGTTCAATTTAATACAAAAAACGATACGAGTTACTATAAAGCGGAGCTTGAAGAACTTCCTCAGATTGATATGGAAGAAGAAAAAACACAGGTATTTTTAACATCCGTTGAGGGTGATGTTGAACACAACAACTTCTTATCAAGCTTAAAAAGAATTAAATAGAATTAACTTCCAAAAGTTTCATCGATTTTAAATATTGTTTTCACAATAAGATGAGCCGTAATTAAAACATCACAAGGAACAAAACCCGAAGAAACAACACTAAAGTTTCTTGCCGTTTTTTTATCTTCTTCAGGTCTTTTAACAATATTTTCTTCCGTTTCTATTCTTAAATTCATCTCTTTTTTAAATGTATCAATTATTTTTTTAAATTTTTCAAGCGGGAAAATTTTATCAACAAAAATTCTTACATATATGCTGTTGTCATAACTATTTATACAGCATAGAATATTTGAAAAATTTACCGTTTCAAATATTAAACTGAAATCCGAATTTTTTATGGCATCATCTTCTTCGGAATTTTGAGATTTAAATTCTACATTTTTGTCATAAATAGGGGGATTTACGGGAATATACAAAAGTAAAAGTTCCTTAATAACATTAGTTGATGTTGAGTTTTGAATGGTATTTAATATTCCGAGAATATCTTTCAGCTGATTAACATCCTTTACTCCTGCTTTTAAGGATTCTGAAATAGCTTTTAATACTTTTTCAACTGCATCAGATGCATTTTTGTTTAAAATTTCTGCCAATATTTTTACATCAATGTTTTTTTCCACAAGGGCTTTTATAATAGGGCTGTCTAAGCTGGAAAGCAGTTTATTAATGTTTTCCGGCATTTTCATAACGCTTTTCAGGTATTTTAAAAGAGCATCGGAATTCATTTTTGCACTTGCATTCGTCTGTACAAGAGTTTCGTTAACCGTTTCGGCTATAGATGCCTGTTCTTCCGATATTTGTTTTAAAACATTTTTTGGATTTTGCTCATTGTTATTAACAACAGGTTTTATAACAGATTGATTTACGGCATTTATGTACGGATTATTGTTATTTGGACCTTGAAGCTGTTTATTAACCGTATTTATATTAGGATTAAGTTTAGGATTAAACTTAGGATTAAGGGCGGGATTAAAATTATTATTAAAACCCGAATTGAAATTTGTCATGACGTTTAACCGATAAAAAAACTATATTTTCTGAATTGTAAACTTTTTTAACACCGCAAAAATCCACCAAATATATGATGAATACTGAATACTACATGTGTAAGATAATAAAGTAAATAGAAGTTTGCTAAATTTGTAATTTCAGTTTAAAATGCAATTATAGAAAAGAAAAGTTAAACAAAATTTGTTTGAAAAATGATTTTTAATGGGGAAATGGGGGTTTTGATAACCTCCCTTTTTTTATGTTTATTTGACAGAAAACACAAATTACACTATTTCCTCAATCTTGCAATTCTTTCGCTTTGCTTTAAAATGTTTTCGTAAGCTTTGATTTTTTCTTTATTTCCGCCTTGAAGCGTGATTTCGTAAGCCTGCTTTTTGTACTTAATATTTGCTTTATCAAGCTCAATTGCTTCTTTTATATACAAAAATGCACTTTCGGTGTCACCCAGCTCTTTATAGCTTCTTGCCATTTGCGAATAATATTTTGCAACGGCAGGGTTTAACTTTATACTTGTATAAATTGATTTTTTAGCTTCTTCGTAATTTTGCAGGTCATTAAGTATTAAGCCTCTAAAATAATGCGCCTCAGCTTTGTTTGGATCAAGTTCGATATATTTTTCAATCGCCGAAAGCGCTTCCGGTAAGTCTTTCAATCTGTAATAAATTCTTGCTAAAGAATTATATATGCTTACGCAATTTTCATTTATAAATTTTACCCTGTCGATATATTCAATTGCTTCTTCATACCTTTTGTCATCAATTAACAAATCAATAAGTTCAAGCATATTTGAAATTGAATCGGGATATAATCTTAAAGAGCGCTTTAAAACTTGAATTGCTTTCGAATACAGCTTCAGCTCTTTATAAATATAGGCAAGAGCATCCAATAACAACGGGTTATCTTTTTCCTGATTGTAATATTTTTCAAGTTTAGCTTTAGCTTCCGCAATATTCAGCTTCATTAAATTAATTGTTTGAATTAAAATTTGCGCCGAAGAATAAACATCAGAACTTTTGTCTATTAAATTCAAATTTAGCAGTGCTTTTGAATATTCATTTTGCTTTATTAATATCCAACCTGATACAAAATATTTTTCATTCAAGCTTGCGGTATCTTTTCTCAATAAAGAAAAATTAATTGATTTTTTAAGAGCTTCAAGCGCCTCTTTATACCAAGACATCTCCATATATGCACGTGCAAGGTCATAATATATATCATGATTATCGTTATCAAATTTAATTGCATCCGAAAAAAGCTTTATGGCACTGTTGAAATTGTGTTTTTTTACTTCAATAAGTCCTAAGTAATAAAGAGCTCTCGGGTCGTCATCTCCTACATTAATACAGCACTGGATTGCCTTTTGAAAATTTCCGCTTTCAAGTTCAATTTTAGCTAAATCAAGATTTGCATTTTTGTGCAAATTATCAATCTCCAGTACTTTTTTAAGAATAAACTTCTTTTTTTCAGGGCTTATAACCGAAATCAAGTACAAAATATCCGGATTTAATTTAAAACTTTCATCAAGACTGTTGAAAACCTCAATGGCTTCCTGATATTTTTCGGTTTTAATTAAAGCGGTAATATAATTTTTATAACTTACGGCATCTTTATTTTCATCACACATTTTTTTGGCAATCTTGAGTGCTTTTGTGTAATTATTATCTGCAACATAAATATCATAGCATCTTTGCTGGCTGTATTTATGATTTTTATTGATTGAAAGTGCTTTTTGGAATTCATCAAGCGCTCTTTCACGATTATTTAAAAGTATATGCAAATCTCCGATTTGCGATAAAAGCTCAACATTATCCTCTTGAACTTCATCATATTCTAATGCTTTATAGAGCATTTCTATTGCTTCTTTATATTGTTTTAAATTCTTAAACTGAAAAGATTTTTTTATCAGTTCGATTTTTTCTTCTTTCTTCTTATCCATAGAGAATATTATATTTTATTTTAAATACTAATTCAATCAAAAAATTGACAATTAAATTAAAATCATTATTTCTAATATATAAAGTGTATTTTTTCTAAATTCATTAAAGTTGAAAAAATTTAGGTCGATGCCTCTAAAAAAGGAGTATCTATGACAAATATCCCGAAATTGGCAGCAGGTATAAGAATGGACGGTAACGGACTCGCCCAATCCATTAATGCTATGCAAATGGAAATGGATATTATGGGTATATTCGGGGAAAATATTGTAGGATTTGATAAAGTTGGATATCAAAGAAAAGAAGCTGTTATATCTTCTTTTGCTGAATATATAGGAACTAACGCTCTTTCATACAGCACGGATACTCAGGTAGGGCGTCTGGTAAGAACCGGGAAAGCTTTAGATATTGCATTATCCGAAAAAGGATATTTTCAGGTATTAAATCCCGACGGAAGTATTGAATTAACCCGTGACGGCAGATTTCAATTAAGTAAAGACGGAGAATTATTAACGGGAAGCGGTCAAAAAGTGCTATCCGCAGGCGGTGAACCGATTGTACTTCCCGTTGTACCCGAAGATGTAAATTTAATAAATATCGGACTTGACGGTAAAATCGGTGTATTTGACAGCGAAAAAAGAGGATTAGTTCCCGCAGGAAAACTCGGTATTGTTTCTTCCGACGGAACATTGGTCGGAGACAACTCTGTAAGGCAAGGGTATATAGAGTCGTCAAATGTTGCTCTCGAAAAAGAATTTATCGAGATGAGTAATTATAACAGGAGTTTTGAAGCCAACAGGCAAATGTTTAAAATACAAAATTCGCAATTGTCCGAAGCTATTCAAACATTAGGTCGTGTATAAAAATAAAGGAAAATAAAATTGGCTTATAATTTACAGGGTATAGTAAGAAAATCAACGGTAAACATTACAACGGAATTTGACAGACTGGCATATTCCGCACAAAACCTTGCAAACATCAATACAACAGGATATAAAGCGGTAAGATTTGAAGATGTTATTGATGCGGACGGCTCTGTTCACGGATACGAAAGAACAGATGTCGGCTCCGGCGAATTTTATCTAACCAAAAATCCTTTAGATGTTGCGATACAAGGAGCAGGATATATCCCTGTTACAACACCGTCCGGAGAAATTAGATACACGCGTGACGGTTCATTTACCGTAAATAAAGACGGTATGTTGATAACTAAAAACGGAGATTTGGTAGGCTCAGGTATTCATATTGACGGTAGCGCCGAAAAAACGGAAATTAAACCAAACGGAGATGTTTATACATACAAAAAAGTAACGGACAAACCCGAATATGTCGGCACAATTCCCGTTGTTCAGTTTCAAAATCCCGAAGCTCTAAAAGATGCAGGTGCAAATGAATTTATCGCAACCGAAAATTCAGGCGAAATGAAGCTTGTAGAAGACCATACAAGAATAAAACAATACGGAATAGAAAAAGCAAATGTAGATATTATGAGCGAAGTTCTTGCAGTATCAAGAATAAACGCATCAATATTAGCATCTGCCAAATTAATGAAAACAGTAAATACAATGTATCAGGAAGCAATCAACCTGACACAATAAGGAGTAGTGTATGAGTTTAGTTCCAACACAATTATTAAAATCACCTCAGAGAATGCTTGATTTGATTTCAAAAAGACAGGAGGCATTGTCTGATAATATTGCAAACATGCATACTCCGGGGTATAGAAGAAGAGATGTTAATTTTTCACAATTTTTAAATGATGCATCAGTTTCAAGACTTGAAAGCAAAGTTACGGAAAAATACGGTGCAAGCCCGATAACGGTTTCTCAAACCGAAAATATTTCAACCGAAGAAGAATTAGGCAGAATGCAGGAAAACTATATGTTATACAGCGCAGCCGTTCGGGAGCTTTCAAGCACAATAACTCAAATAAAAACAGCACTCAACGTATCGGCAAACAGCTAAGGAGGTAGTTTATGGGTTTAATGAATTCATTTCAAATAGGCAGACAAGGACTTGAAGTCCATGGTAAACGTATTGAAATTGCTGCAAAAAACATAGCTAATGTTGATACACCAAACTATACAAGAAAAATTCCGATTATATCTTCAATGCAGGATCAGAGTTTTGCGAGCGTACTATCGTCAATGGGTATTGGAAACTTCAGCTCAAATATGGGCGGAGTAAGTTTTGACGGTATTGTTGAAGACCCGACTCCCGGAATAAAAATATATAAGCCCGGACACCCTGATGCTGATAAAGACGGTTATATAAGAACTTCGAACACAAACGCCATGGTCGAAGTAGCTGATGCCACAATGGCACAAAGAGCATACGAAGCATCACTCGGCATAATGAGTATTTCAAAAGCTATGGCAATTAGCTCGCTTGAAATTGGTAAATAATTGGCATATCGGCTTAAAGCACTAAGCAGCCTTCTTTAAGAGCTGAATTCTCTTGTCATCGCTATCTTGCCATATTGTATCGCCTATTTCTTTGTCGGAATAAATAATAAACTTGCCGTTAGTGTTTGGGGATTTAACAATTAAAAGGTAATAATCATCAAGCCAGGGGTTTTCGTATAATTTGGAAGCTTTTCCTTCTCCGAGTGCGCACCGCTGATTTCTGCCCTGTGCCAGCCACTCCATATCACGAAACATATCAATTGCATCCTGCGGGGATAAGACTCGTTTAATTTCATCAGGTAAGGTAATATATTTTTTTAGATATTGAGCCGTTGAAGTGAAAGTTACCGTATCCTGTTTAATGGGCTTAATTAAACCTGATGAATGTTTTTCAGGTATCATTTTGCTTAACTTCGGTACACCAAACTTACCGAAGGTACCGATTGGTGGAACTCTCATAATATTCTCTTTTCTTTTAACA
>CADBOJ010000055.1 GCA_902796305.1 uncultured bacterium
AGGGTAGCCTCCCGGGAAGATAGGTCGTTGCTGACTCTTAAATTTAAAAACACCTCACATAATTTTGTGAGGTGTTTTAATGTTTTAGTGCATAATTTAATATCTAAAGTTTGCGACTTAAAACCCTAAAACATTCTTTTATATAATTCCATAGTATATTTTAAATTCTTCTTTTTCTTGCAATAATGCCAGGCTTGCCACGGCAGTATAATCTGTTTTAAAGTAAGTTTTAAATAATTTTGAAAATATTTTTCAGGTTTAACGTCTTTAAAATAATTTCTTTTAATATCATCATAAATTAAATTAATGTCATAGCCTGTATTTTTTTGAATTAAGTCAATAAGTGCAGTTGTTCCGCCTTTAATATAGCTTTTTATTGCACCTTTTTCGGTGTAAAAAATTTTTCTTTTAACAAAAGGCAGTAAACCATTTTTAACAAGTTCATTTGTATCATAAAATGATGCTTCACCTGACGGCACATTGTTTTTTTCTATATATGAGCCCGATTTAAAACCTTTGCTTTCAAAATAATCGGTCGTATAAAGTTCGTAATTTGCGATTGCTTCTTCGTAGTTGTTTGGAATTTTAATATTTTTCCAGTATTCTTCAAAATAAGGTGAAATTAAAACAGATTTTTTATAAGCAAGAAAATACGATTGAACGTGTTCGCCGATTTTTTTCCCTGCCATTTGATATTTTAAATCGCTGTGTTTTGTAATACCCCAAAAATCAATATTATTATTTTCTTCCATTTTCTTAAATACGGATTCTAATTCAAAAACAGGTCCGTAGAATGTTGAATTTGCAAATATTACTTCGTCAAATTTTCTAAAATATTCAACGCCGAATTTTTCAACAACTTCCTTAAAAGCTCCCGAATCATAGCCTTTATTTTCTCTTAAAATTATGTTATCGGAATACTTTTGAAGTTTTTCTTTTGAAGAATTTTCTATATTGCCGTTTATAACAATAACAATTTCGGAACAATATTTTTTCAGCTTTTCTAAAAAATAAAGAACAAAATCTCCGACAATTCCCTTGCTGTCATAAAAACAATATACAAGTAATCTTTTCAAAATATTTTACTCCTTATTTTTAAAATCAAATTTCTTTCCGAAAAGAACAATTTCTCTTCTGCCTTTTGTAAGATGAATTTGAATAAGCTGTTTTCTATATGCATTAAAGTAGTGATAAAATATTTTAAATACCGCCCATTTTGTGTGCAGAAATACAATTCTTTTATAATTGAAAGCAAAGTATTCTTCGGGTGATGCGGTTTTTGAATTAATGTAGCTTGTTTTATGCATTCTCCAGTTTGTGAGTTTTTCATCCGTATAATACATAATGCAATCTCTTGCAAGCTGTAACCAGATGTATAAATCCAGACATTTTTTAATCGGGCTGTCATAATCTATATTTTTAAATACGTCTTTTTTTGCCATAACGCATGAAAATGTCGGAATTAAATTGATATATGTTTTTTGATAAGCCTTTTTTAAAGAGGATGGGAATGTTATTTTATCCAGTATTTTCTTTTGCTTTTCAAAATACGGGATTTGTTCTTCGATTGTTTCTTTTTCTCCGAACATATTAATGCCGTTGAAAACAACATCTACATTAGGATATTTTTCGATTATTTTTAATTTTTTTTCAATATAATCAGGCGTTATGGTATCATCGGATTCCAAAAATATAATCCATTTACCTTGAGCCTGCTCAATTCCGAATTTAACGGTTTCTGCCAGTCCTTTATTCTGCCCGTTTTCGTGTTGGAATAGTTTAATTCTTTTATCCTGATTGCAATATGATTTAATGACTTCAACGGAATTATCTTTAGAACCGTCATCAACCACTATCATTTCCCAATCTTTATATGTTTGATTTTGAACACTTTCAATAGTTTCTTTTATGTAGTTTTCATAATTATAACTTGCCGTTACTATGCTTATATCCGTCATATTTTCCTTTCCTAGTGGTTTTTATCAAAATGTTTTAAAATTTCAATACCGAAAATTGTTATTCTTATCCCTCTGAACACGGGTTCTATATTAAAAATAAACTGCCACCATTTTCTTATAAGTTTTCTGTATAATTTTCTATCCCTGTCACCTATCGGGTTGAGGGATTTTTCTTTACAGGATAAGCTTTCAAAGTGATAAATTTCCTGTCCCGTTATATAGTAATTTTGTCTTTTTTGTTTTTGATTTTGTAAGAATATCCAATCGTCCCCGCAATATATCTTGAGTTCGTCAGGAATTTCAATATAGTTCTTTTTATTAAAAAATATGGCAATTCCCCAGTGTCCGCATCTTCCGTTTACTTTTTCAAGAGTAATTTCCGTAGATTTTGGAGCGGGCAAAATTTCTTCCGTTACTTTAATATAATCTCTGTTGAAGCCTACTGCACCATATTCGGGCTTTATTTTTTCCGCTACTTTTTTACAAAAGTCACAAGGTATAGTGATATCATCGTTTAAAAGTGCAACGATATTTTCTTTTGCTTCCTTTGTGCCGAGATTCCAGCTTGGATTAACAAAAAGATTTTCTTTCGGAATTATGACCTTTAATTTCGGTGAAGAATGTTCAACACCATTAAGGGAGTTATCTATAACTATAATTTCCGATACTGCTTCATCTTTGTCCAGAATAGAAATTAAATTATGAAAAAGTTCTTTGTTTTTTTGTAATGTCGGAATTACAACAGATAATTTATTCATATGCAACCTTATTTTTTATGTAAATATTAACCATAGATTTAATGCTCATTATACACCATAGTTTCTTCCTCTAATAAATTGTATGCTTCCGGATATTTATCCAGAATTTTTTTAAATGCAACACGGGGAGGCATTCCGCTTGTGCTTTGGATTTTGCATAATCCGGAATTTTGAGAATCTTTAATTGTGTATAAATTCACATCTTTATTTTTAATAAGTTTTATTTTTGTATGATTTAAAATTGCCATAATCCAGAAATAAATATCATCATGGGTTGGGATTAAAGTTTTTATTTCATCAATATTTAAAACATCCTTATAAAGAGAATGCGGAGGATATAAAGTTCCCGCTCCGCCCATAAGCTGGTTTAAATATGTTGATTTATAATTATTATTGGCATAGTGCGGGGTAACTTTAAGTTCATTATCTTTTAAATTAATACCGCAGGCGCGCCTTGTATGAATGCAGTCAGGATTTTTTAAATAAGAAGAATAAAGGCTTTCGAGCCAATCTTTTTGATAATAAAGGTCATCATCCGCCGTTACAATAATATCATCAGGGAATTCAATTAAGGCGGGAATAAGTTTTTTATAACTTCTTATATCTTCAAACCACTTTATTTCAAGTCCTGAGTCTTTTAATTTCAAAAGACTTTCGGGCAGGTCGTTTTCTTTATTTTTAAATTGGCTGTCTGCAAGCCATAGAATAATTTTATCGGGTTTTACGGTTTGATTTAAAAGAGTATTTATTGTTATATGGATTGTTTTAATTCTGTCGGGAAAGCTTGTCAAAGATACAATAAGTTTTGGAGTTCTTGTGTTTTTCTCTAATCCAAAAGTCTTTGTTTCAATATAATTAAATTTATCGTTATTTTTAAAAGATATTTTTAAGAACTTAAAAAGCTCAATATAAAAATGGGAGTCCAAATTCCTTATAAAAAAGAATTTTTTAATATTTTTATATTTTAAATTATCGGGTATTTTTTTAACTTTGACAGGTAAAAACCCGAATAAATAAGTTATTAACTTATTTTGATATTCTTTTGTTTTTAAAACAGGTATATTTAAAAAATACTTTATGTATTTTGTAATCCTTTGACTTTTATTTGACAAAGTTAAGTTATTTTCTTTAAAGAATTTAACTATGTATTTGTGCGCTCTGTATGAATCAAGCTGTTTTTTGGGGCTTTGAGCTTTTTTAACTATCGAATTTTTATTTACCCTGTAATAGTAGTTTGTATTTGGAACGGTAACAAGTTTATCGGATTTTTTTAATACTTCGGGTAATAAAAGCATATCCTCAAAATAAACATTTTCTTTGAATTTAAAATTATTTATAAGTTCTTTCTTAAATAATTTTCCGCATAAATAACAGCAGGCAGGAACTCTTGTAACTTTAATTTTATCGTTCAGATTTGTATATATTTTTTCTTCAACGAAATGCAGTCTGTATTTATTTGAATTGGGGCGTTTTCTAATCATATCGGATACGGCTGTATCACAGGAATTTCTTGTAATTGCGTCGTATAATTTTTCAATGTAGTCGTTATCAATCCAATCATCGGAATCAAGAAAAGTTATGTATTCGCCCTTTGCAACGGTAAGCCCATTGTTTCTTGCATTTGATACCCCTTTATTTTCCTGATTAATTAAAACTATTCTTTTATCAATCTCGCTGAATGATGTAAGAATATCGGGCGTTAAATCGTTAGAGCCGTCATTAATTAAAATAATTTCAATATCTTTTAATGTTTGCTTTAATAAAGAAGAAATACATTCTTCAAGATATTCTTCAACGTTATAGCAAGGAACAATAATTGAAACCTTTGGGTTTGTAACAGTTTTCCCAACAAGGCAGGGGCTATAATTTTTTATAAATTCCTCTTTGAGATTTCTCTTATTCATAACAACTGTTTTAAATAATCAACGGGTTTATTAGATTTTACTATATAAAGAATACGGCGCAAGAAAATATAAAGCAATGTTACTTATAAATTGAATATTAAAAGTTTTTTAATTATAATTTTTATGTAGCGATACATCAATTAATGTAAAACAGCAAGGAAGATAAATGAATATAAATTCAATATTAACTTTAATCGGCGGTCTGGCATTTTTCCTGTACGGTATATCTATCATGTCTTCGGGATTGGAAAAAATAGCGGGCGGAAGACTTGAAAAACTTCTTAAAAAAATGACCTCTAATCCTTTCAAGAGTTTTATACTGGGTGCCGGTATAACAGCCGCTATTCAATCATCTTCAGCTGTTACAATTATGCTTATAGGTCTTGTTAACTCAGGAATTATGGAGTTATCTCAAACCGTCAGCGTTGTTATAGGAGCTCATATAGGTACAACGATAACCGCCTGGCTTTTGAGTTTGACTGCTATTCAAGATACGGCGGGAATTATTTTAAAACTTTTAAAGCCGGAGTCTTTTTCTCCTCTGCTTGCATTTATCGGAGTTATTATGACAATGGCTTCAAAAAGCAACAGAAGAAAAAACGCAGGATATGTTTTAATCGGATTTGCAATATTAATGTACGGAATGATACTAATGTCGGGTGCTATGACGCCGTTAGCGGATATTCCGCAGTTCAGAAATGCTATGGTTGCTTTTCATAATCCCCTGCTTGGTTTTATGGTCGGGCTTATTATTACTGTCATTGTGCAGAGTTCATCTGTTTCAATCGGTATCTTGCAGGCTTTAACATTAGCAAGCAGTGTATCATGGGGAGTTGCAATTCCTATTATTTTAGGTCAAAATTTGGGGGCATGTATTGCGCCCGTATTGGCAAGTATAGGTGTAAGCACTAATGCAAAAAGGGTATCGGGTGTTTATGTAATTTATACGGCGATGTCTGTTGCTATATTTTTCCCTTTGCTTGTAATTTTAAACATGATTTTTAAATTCAATTTTGTATCTTCGGATATTGACCCTGTTGGTATTGCGCTATTCCATACAACATATAATGTTCTGGCTGCATTTTTACTGTTTCCGTTTGCAAAATTTATTGAAAAACTTTCAATTAAATACATTCCGGATAATAAAGAGGAAGATAAGACCGTACTGCTTGATGAAAGACTTTTAATTACTCCAACCATTGCGATAGCAGAATGCTACAGAAAAACCATTGAAATGGGCGAAATGGTAGAGTTTAACTTTGTTTTTGCCACTAAATTAATGAAAAGTTTTCATAAGAAAAAAGCCGAACATATAAGAGAGCAGGAAACAAGAATAGATAGCTATGAAGATAAATTAAACTCGTTTTTGCTTAAACTTTCAGGCAGAGAATTGGCAGAAGAAGACAGCAACAAAATTTCTCAATTACTGCTTGCTCTTGGAGATTTTGAAAGAATAGGCGACCATGCGACAAATATTGTAAAAATTGCGGAAGCATTCAGCGAACTGGAGCATAAATTATCCGCTGAAGCTATAGATGAGTTAAAAATTATAGTTAACGCAGTATTGGAAATATTTGTAATTTCATTCAATGCATATAAAAACGAAGATGTTTTTCTTGCTCAAAAAGCTGAACCTCTTGAAGCCGTTATTAAAAAAGGTGTTAGAAGAGCTAAAAACAACCACATCCAAAGACTTCAAAAAGGATTATGCACGGCAGAAGCAAGCTTCCTTTATTCCGATTTGTTAAATGAACTCAGAAGAACGGCAGCGCACGCAGGAAACATTGCAATGAGCGTTATTCAACTCTATGATAAAACATTAAGCAAACACGAATACAATCACAGGAATAAAGACGAAGACCTCGACTTTATGGTTAGATATCAAGATTACAAAACAAGATATAAAGTTAAGAAAAAAGATTTGTTATAAAAAATAAAACTAAAAGGTAATATTAACTAATACCGGAGTGCATTTAAAAACCCTTATAAATAATTTAGATTAAAAAAAGACATTTATTTTATAAAGAGGTCTTTAATTATGCTAACCGATAAAATATTTAATCAAGATAAACAATATTACTGTATAGAATTTAAAAATATACCGAAAGAACTCTTAAGCTGGCTGGAAAATCTGGCATGGGAGTATAGATGTAAGGTTGAAAAAAAGGAATGGAAAAGTAAATATAATAACTATGTTATATATGACTATGAACCGTTTTGCTCTGACGGGTTTGAAATTAATATAACCCTTTCATCAAAATGCGGTGAGTACCTTAATTTTGTAAGATATCTTTATGATAAAAAAGTGAAAAAGATAGGTTATTTAAACAGCTGTTTTTCACTCTAGTTATTCTTGTTTCAAGCCTTGAATAATGGCATCCGTTACTTTTGCGACCTGTTTAATTTCCATATCAAGAGAACTTATTTTTTTATAAATCTTATCGCTTACTTTCGGAATAATAGCCTTTTTAAAGCCGAGTTTAGATGCTTCCTTTAGCCGTCTTTCAATATTATCAACATATCTTATTTCACCCAAAAGTCCGACTTCACCTATAATTATTGTTGTCGGGCTTATCGGGATATCTCTTATTGAACTTATTATTGCAAGACAAAGTGCCAGGTCGTAACTTGGTTCTATTATATCAATTCCGCCCGCAACATTAACATAGACATCTTGCTTGGATAAATTCAATCCGACTTTCTTTTCCAGAACCGCAAGTATTTGAAGAAGTCTGTTGTATTCCAATCCTACCGCAACACGTCTTGGGTTAGTGTAGCTTGTTGAACCTGCCAGCGCTTGAATTTCATGGAGGAATATTCTGCTTCCCTCTAATGTTGCAACAATAGCACTTCCACATGCGCCCTCGGGCTGTTCTGTCAGGATTTGAGATGGAGTTGTAACCTCAACAAGCCCCGTATCTTCCATTTTAAAGACCCCGACTTCGCTTATGGCGCCGAAACGGTTTTTAATGCATCTTAAAATCCTGAATTGCTTATATTTATCGCCCTCAAAATTTATAACACAATCTACCATGTGTTCTAAAACCTTAGGGCCTGCAATATTACCTTCTTTTGTTACATGTCCTATGATTATTGTTGTAATATTTTTTTGCTTCGCCGTTCGCATTAAAACATTCGTACATTCCCTTATCTGAGAAACGCTTCCCGCGCCCGAAGCTACACCTGCGCAAAAAACACTTTGAATACTGTCCACTATCAAAAAGTCAGGCTTAATTGCGTCTATTTGATTAATAACTTCATCAATACATATTTGATTTGTTAAATAAAGATTTTCAGGCTCAACTTCAAGCCTACGCGCTCTTAATTTAACCTGCATCGGACTTTCTTCGGCGCAAACATATAAGACTTTCAGTTTTTCATCTTTATTCTTTTTAATTTCGCAGAGGTTTTTTGTTGTTTGAAGAACAAGAGTCGATTTACCTATACCGGGATCACCCGCCAGCAGTACAAGAGAACCCTGAACAAATCCTCCGCCTAAAACCCTATCCAGTTCATCAATGTTTGTTTTAAAGCGGACTTTTTCATCAAGCGATATTTCATTTAATTTTGAAACTTTAGAGTCCGAATTTATGATGTTCGAGGGTTTAGAATTGTCTTTAAGAGTTGAAATTGTTGTAACTTCTTCAACAAAAGTTCCAAATTGCATACATTCAGGGCATTTTCCAAGATATGAAACAGTTTCATATCCGCAGTTTTGACATACCCATTTTGATTTTGATTTAGCCATAATTTATCTTAAAATCCTTTTAACAATTTCTTCACAATGGACTTTTGTTGTATCTATTACTTCAATTTCAGCTTCTTTAATAATGTTTGGCAGTTCCGTACAGCCTAAAACTACGGCTTTAGCACCTTTTTTAGCGCAATTATTAATAATTTTTTGAAGTTCATTGTAAGAACTTTCTTTTATAATTCCAATACAAAGTTCATTAAAAATTATTTTGTTTATGATTTCACGTTCGCTTTCATCCGGAATTACAACATTTATTCCAAACTCATTTTTTAACTTATCTTTATAAAAAGGTTTTGTCATAGTGTATTTTGTGCCGAGTAATGCAACGGTATCTATGTTTTTTTCTTTAATATAATTTCCTGCGGCACTTGCTATATGAATTAGAGGAATTGATATACTGTCTTGAACTTCATCTGCTATAAGATGCATAGTGTTTGTGGCTATTGCAATATAATCCGCTCCCGATTTTTCAAGTTTTTTTGCGGAAGCAGTCAGGATTTCGGTTAATTTTTCCCAGTTTCCTGCGGATTGATATTTTTCAATTTCCGCAAAGTCATAGCTTTCAATAAGCATTTTTGCACTGTGCAAACCCGATAAATGCTTATTTATAAGCTCATTTATAATACGATAATATTCAACGGTTGATTCAAAACTCATTCCGCCTATAATGCCTATTGTTTTCATTAATTACCCCTTTACAATATTTGCGCCTAACGGGATTCAAACCCGTAGTCTTCGGCTTCGGAGACCGATGCTTTATTCAATTAAGCTATAGACGCATATTACCTTGTTATGCAATAATTTTTACATTTTAATTTTTGAAAAAATCCGAGATAGGAAAATATTTCCTGTTCTTTCTGCTCTTGAGCTTCAAGATATTCATCATTATACATTTTAAGCTCAGTATTTAAAAATCTTATTTCATCATAATTATTCGGATTAACTTTTAATTTAGCTATTTCCATTTTTTTTAGTATGATATCGGCGTTAATTTTTGCAAATCTTATACTGTATTGTTTTTTTGTATTTTCAATATTTTGAATTTGTTTTTTAGTCAGCCTAAGTTTATTTACGCAGTTTTCAAAATCATCCGAAGCTATGACAGGATGTGCCATTACTGCCAAAAATAAAACCGATGATAATAATATAATCTTTTTCATAAAATGATTATACAATATTTTTCAATAAAACTTGTAAAATTTTTTAATAAATTTAAAATATTTTGTCAATTATTTATGCCGATTGGTTTTAATTTATTTATATAAATATTAGGAAAGGAATTAATGAATGTCTGAAGTTAGTGCTATTGGTGTTAGTCAATCTTCCAAAACAGCAAAACAAGAATCTGTTTGCAAAGCACAAGCAAAATTTTTGCAGTTGGTTTCAATGGGTGTGGATGAAAAAGATGCGTTTAGAGCTGCGGTCGTGAGCGTTAATGATAAATATAATCCGAAAGAAGATGAATTCAATAATACAAATGAATTTTTATGTTGTGAAAAAATGTCACTCGGAGCTGTTACACCCGAAAAAACAAAAGCGTGGCTTGAAGTTATTGCGCTGGCTGTACCTATTGTGGATGATTTAATAAATCTCATAAAAACAAATCTTCCGAAAAATAAACAATCGATTGAAGAATAAAATAAAAACTCCTTTAGATTTTATTATCTTTGCAAAAAACATTTTATTTTGTTAAGATGTGGAAAAATCGTTTAATGGAGTGAAAAATATGAAAAAAATATTTACGGGCTTATTTATAATAGTTTGTTTGTTATTTACTACAAGCCTGACTTTTGCATGTGAAAATTGCGGAA
>CADBOJ010000056.1 GCA_902796305.1 uncultured bacterium
ATGAAAAAAATATTTACGGGCTTATTTATAATAGTTTGTTTGTTATTTACTACAAGCCTGACTTTTGCATGTGAAAATTGCGGAAAAGATTGTGATTGCGGTGATAACTGCAAATGTAAAAAAGAACACATATGCGATAAAGACTGCGATTGCGGATGCAAGGATGGAAAAGAATGCACCTGCCGAAAAAAAGGCTGTCCGATAGAAACTTGTAAATGCCATAAAAAATTCTTAGGTATATTCAAAAGAAAATGTAAATGCAATTCTGATTGTGATTGCGGATGCAGTAAAACAGAAGAATAATTTTTTTAACAATTGTAAACAATTTTATTAATAGGTGTATGGCATATCTCACTGTGGTATAATTTTTTTACCGCATAGATTTGGTGAGATATGAACTATATAAAATTTGTAGATGTTACGAATAGAGATGGAGTCCAAACTTCAAGATTGGGTCTTGCAAAGTTGGAAAAAACCATCATAAATTTAATGTTGAATGAAATGGGAATTAACCAGTCGGAGTTTGGTTTCCCTACAACAAAGCACGAGTTGAATTACCTTAACGGCAATCTTGAACTTGTTGAGCGTGGAGTTATCAATAAAACAAAGCTTTCAGGCTGGATGAGAGCAATAAAGGATGACGTTACAACGTCATTTCATAATGTTCCAAAATTAAAATACATTAATTTAAGTCAATCTACATCGGAACAAATGATTAACGGCAAATATCAGGGCAAAAAGACCCCGAAAGATGTATTAGAAGATACACTTGAAGCAATTAACGAAGCGATTAATCAAAATGCGGAAATTATTGGGGTTAATGCAGAAGATGCTTCGAGATCCGACATTGAATATTTAATAGAATACGCTAAAGAATGCAAAAAATATGGTGCAAGCCGTTTCAGATATTGTGATACTCTCGGTTACGACGACCCTCAAACGGCATACAACAGAGTTTATACGATAGCAAAAGAAACGGGAATGGAAATAGAACTTCATTTCCATAATGACCTCGGTATGGCAACAGGATGCTCGGTTATGGGCGCTCGTGCCGCAATTGATGCCGGAGTTGATGCATGGATTAATACGGCAATTAATGGCATGGGAGAACGTGCGGGAAATGCAGACCTTGTTTCCTGTATTTTAGCCGTTAAAAAATCAAGCGGTTTTAAAGACAAATATCAAATTGACCCCCAGATAGATATATCAAAAGCGTGGAAATTAGCGAAATATACTTCCTATGCTTTCGGAGTGCCTATTCCTATTAATCAGCCCGCAGTGGGTGCTAATGCTTTTGCGCATGAATCGGGTATCCATGCGGACGGTGCTTTAAAAGACAGACGTAATTACGAACTCTATGATTTTGAAGAACTCGGAAGGGGCGAACCCGAACTTATTGAAACGGGAAGAATGATAACAGTCGGGGAATATGCGGGTATTAAGGGATTTAGAAACGTATTTCATAACCTTGAACTTGAATTTCATGATGAAGATGAAGCAAGAAATATTCTTGAATTAGCTCGTTATGCCAATGTTCATACGCAAAAACCTTTAACCGACAGTGAATTGAGATTTATTTATTTTTATCCGAATATTGCGGCTAAAATTATGACGGTTGACCCGTATTACTCGCCGTCAGGAGCCTTAAAAGAAAGAATGGAAAGGCTCGAACATGTACCTGGAGCAAATATAGTATAATGAAAAAACTTTTTATAGATACTCTCGGTTGCCAGATGAATAAATCGGATACCGAAAGAATTATAGGTATGCTGTCCCATTTTGATTATATCGTAACTGAAGACGAGAAAGATGCGGATTTATATATCGTAAATACCTGTGCCATAAGACAGTTATCCGCAGATAAAGCATATTCAAGGCTTGGTGCATGGGGAAAAATTAAAGCCGAGCAGAAAAAGAAGGGAAGAGATGTAAAAATTGCAATCGCAGGTTGTGTTGCACAGCTTGAAAAAGAGAATTTATTGAAAAAATTTCCCTATCTCGATTTGGTTTTCGGCTCGCAATATTTGTACGAATTGCCTAATCTTTTAAAAGAAATTGAAGAAAAAAGGGTATGTGCAACCGATAATTTTAACGCGCAGGAAAAAGAATATAATATTTTAAGGACAAAATCGGTTAATGCCTGGCTTCCTATTATGGAGGGATGCAATAACTTCTGCTCATATTGCGTTGTTCCTTATACAAGAGGACGTGAACGCTCAAGAAGTGTTGAAGCCATAATAAATGAAGCAAAAAAAATAATAAGAGAGGGATTTAAAGAAATTACGCTTCTCGGGCAAAATGTGGACAGTTATGGTAAAACCCTTGAAGGAAAGCCTACTTTTGCATATTTACTCAAAGAGCTTGATAAATTAGAGGGTGATTTCAGAATACGTTTTACTACATCATATCCTACGGATATAACCGATGAAGTGATTGAAACAGTTAAAAATTCTTCTAAAATATGCGAATGTTTCCATATACCGATGCAGTCGGGAAATGACAGGATTTTGCATGAAATGAACAGAAGATATAATGTTAAAGAATATTCTTCAATTGTTAAAAAAATAAGAGAAAATATTAAAGATGTAACCATAACTTCTGATTTTATTGCAGGTTTTCCGGGTGAAACAGATGAAGAATTTTATGATACAATTAAAGCAATAGACGAACTTGAACTTGATTATTCAAATACGGCTGCCTATTCACCACGACCCAATACAAAAGCGGGAAAAATGACCGATAAATTTATTCCCGAAGAAGTTAAAAAACAAAGATTGCAGATTTTAAACGATAAAGTAAAAGAAATGAGTTTAAAATCAAATAAAAAATATGTAGGTAAAACTATGCAGATACTCATAGACGATGTAAAGGAGGGAGTATATCAAGGAAGAACAAGAAATAACAAAGTAGTTCACGTTAAAGGTGAATTTAAAATCGGAGATTTTGTTGATGTTGAAATTACGCATGTTTCAACATGGTGTTTATTTGCAAACAAGAAATAGAATACAAAAATAATTGTAAATATTTTGTTACATTAACCTTTAAAATTGCCATTTTTATCAATTTTTTTCTTGTTTTTACTTTATATAATTGCTATGAAAATACAGTTAGTGAATATATTTGGAACGGATAAAACATCCGGAAAATTAAAAGGAACAAATAAATCTGATGTTTCCGGCAAGGAAAACAGCATTAAAGGATTTAAAAGCGGTTTAGATTGCATTGCCAATTATAACAAAGCAAATATTTCATTTAAGGGATATTTTGGAGATTGGCATCCTGCAATAAAACTGTTCTGGATTGCAACCGGCAGAAGCAGAAATGAAGTATTTAAAGATAATGAAACCGACTCTAAAGCTTGGAGAGTAGACACTTCAATCGGTCAAAAAGCTTGGAGCACCATTCCGCCGAGAGATTTACTTAAAAGAAATTTAGAACAGGCAATTCAAAGCATCTGTACATTAAATAATACATATGAAATCCCCGAATGTCTCGGTACTCCGAATTATGGTGATGATTGGGGAAGAAGAGCAAATTATATTGAAATAAACCCCAGATTAATTGCAAAAACCGAGGGAAACAAAATTTCCGAAGGTATTATAAATATGATAAAAATATTGCCTGCTATTCCTCCGTCAACAAAAAGCATACCGTGCTGTGTGATTTTATCTCAAGTTTATCCGACATTCGGTACTCTCCATGACGGATGTACGGATGACGTCGGTGTGTATTGTATGGAAATTAAGAACGGAATTTCAAAAAATCTTCTTTCCAATAATCTTGAAAGAGCAGGATATTGGGCAAGTGCCGAAGAACAGGTTAAAGGTTTCAATGACCTTGCTCATTTCAGAGGTTTAAAAACAGGCGTCAGAATGCCTATTTCTGCCGATCAGATGACAGTCGGAGGAAGACATTTTAATTGGAATGATGACCTTAATGCTTATATTGAAGCTTGCTGCTGGCTTGTTGATTTGGGATTTGATGCCATATATCTTGATTCCGGAAAGCATGTCGGCGGATATGATATGGGTGCCTATGCGGGAGTTGGTGCTGTTCCGTCAGAAGAGCAGATGCAAAAAATAACTTATGAAATAAGACAAAGAACAGGAAGACCCGATATAGCTTTTGTTGCTGAAAAGACAGATACTCATCCAAGATATCAAAATTTAGGATATACCGCAGGAACTGATTTTGGCTGTGCGGATAATCGTGACAGTCTATGGCATGAATATCATAAACAAAAATACAATCCCAAATATGCTGCAGGTCCTATTATTTCGGATGATAATGATAACGGTGCAATGACTTATGAACAGCGTTTGGAAAGATTAAGAAATGCTTTCAGTTCATTTGACGACCCGATGCATAAGCTTCCCGTTCATTTACAGATGCATGACCTCTTTCCTTTAAAAGAGGATACCAATACCCATGAAACTATGATGAAGGCTTCAAACAGAAGCAGATACGGTGATGGTGCAAATGAATCGGACAGTCACTACAATAATGTTTTTGCAAATTCGGATGCTGCATTCTGGCACACCATGAATATGTATAAAGAATTTGAAAAAATAATGGATAAATAGTAATTACATACAGTTTTGTGCTAAACGAGATTAAAACACTGTTATATTAAGCTTTCAGGCAAAATGTCAGTGCCGTTTTTTGTGTCATAAACAGGAATGACATTCCTGTTTATAGTTAATAGAAAAATTTTAATTATAATTCTTGCGGATATATTTATTTCTGCAAATGTTTATGCAAAAAAACAATGAATTTAAGCAAGGAAAACCATGAAAAAACTGCAGTAATAAATTTTAAGGGGGATTAAAACTCTAAAAGAAATTAAAGATTTTAGGGTTTATTGGAAAAAGTAAGCGGAATTAATGTAAATTCATCAAACTAAAGTATGAATATTTCCGCAATTCGTTACATTTCTTAATATAAATGCTATAATGGTATTGAAGTGTGGAACAAAAATATATATAATGTCCTAACGGATATGAGAGTATTAACATTTTACGGATATAGTAATAATTAAAGGATTTATTAATGACAGGTACAATTTCAGGAATTGGTTCAGGATTTGATATATCAGGATGGGTATCCCAGCTTGTTGCTGCAAAAAAATCAAGCACGATTACCCCTATAAAACAAAAAATAGCAGCCCTTGAAGAAAAAAATACCGCAATTGATAAACTTCAGGGTAAATTTTCAACACTTCAATCAGCACTTAAAACTTTTACAAACACTATATATAATTCAAGTTCGGATATGTGGACTAATACGAAGATTGAATCTTCAAATTCCGCATATGCAACCGCAACTTCTTCCGGTATTGTTACTGCTGCATCTGTTGATATAGAAGTAGAACAGGTTGCAACGGCTACTGTTGCAAAGAGCGTAAGAAGCCTCGGTGCGGTTTCTAAAGAAACAATAGAACAAACTAAATTTAAAGACCTTGCTAACGGTCAAGCCAAAGAAGGTTCTTTTTCAATGTTTCTTAACGGAAAAGAATATTCTATTGAAATTGAAGAAGAAGACACATTAAAAAATGTTATTGATAAAATAAGCGAAGCTTCGGGCAATTTAATTCAAGCTGATGTAGATAATAACGGCATTTTTTCAATAAAAGCATACAAGAAAGAAAGCGACGGCGAAGGCGGTTATGTATATAATGAAGATACTTCCGCAAAATTGTCCCTCGGCTCAAGCGCCGATAAATCAAACCTTGCTTCGGCTTTAAAAATGCATAATGAAATAGGAACTTACGGTTATAACAGCAGTTATGCGCTTTCAACCGTTAATACCGCTGTTGCTATGAAAGATAGTGCATCAGGTCTTGGTGAAATAAGATTTTTTGACGAAGAAGGTGCTGATGCTGAATCCGGTACTGTTTCAATAAACGGCGTTGATTTTACAATTGATGAAAAAACAACTTTAAATGACCTTATTTCAAGAATTAACGGTAATTCAGATACACATGTTAAAGCAACATACGATTCTTTAACAAATAAATTAATTCTGACTTCAACCGAAACGGGTGCAAACAATATAAGCTTATCGGAAAGCGGTACAAATCTTCTTAATGTTCTCGGATTAACTACGGGTTCGGGTGAAGAAGAAGTTATAGCTGACGGTTCCCAGGAACTTGGTAAAAATGCAAAGGTTAAAATTAACGGAAATGAAGTTATATCTGCTTCAAACACAATAACGGGTGAATCTTCAGGTATTACAAATCTTTCAATAACGGTTAAAAAACCCACAAGTGAATATTCACATAATGCCGATGATGATAAAAATGTTACATTAAACATTGAACCCGATTATACAAATGTTAAAAATGCACTTAAAACATTTGTTGATGCATATAATGATGTTGTATCAACCGCTAAAACAATGGGTTCTAAAGACGGTGCTTTAAAACATGATGCAAGTATTACATCTCTGTTATCCAGCATAAGAGCAATTACTTCGCAGGTAAGTAATAATGACGGTATGTATACCATGCTATCGCAGATAGGTATTTCAACAACATCTACCGATACAACAAAATTAAGTATTGATGACAGCAAGCTTGATGAAGCATTATCTCAAAATTTTGAATCGGTTAAACACCTTCTGTCTGACGGTTATGCGGGTAAAGCCGATAACGGATTATTTGATAAAATGGTTAGCACGGTTTCTGCTGTATTAGACCCGACAAGCGGTTACTTTGCAAATAAAACCGAAAGTTTAGATAAACAAATATCTCTTATGAATACAAGTTTGGAAAGAGCAAATACCAAGCTGACCGCTTATGAAACAAAGATTACAAAACAATTTAATAAGATGGATTCAACGATATCGGCTCTTTCGACTCAGCTTTCAACATTCCAGGCTTATATGAGATAATTTTTCAGGAATTTATTTTTCCTGCAAGCTGTCCGCAGGCAGCGTCTATGTCTGCGCCTCTTTCAAGGCGTATTGTGACTTTTTTTCCGGATTGTTCAAGAAGGTATTTGAATTTAAGCATATCTTTTTTATCGGGTTTTTTAAAGCCGTTATCATCTCTTACGGGATTATAAGGTATAAGGTTTATATTGCATTTTAAATCTTTTAAAATGCTGATTAATTCTTTTGCGCATTCGGCTGTGTCGTTCAGCTTGCCGATTAAAATATATTCTATTGTTATTCTGTCTTTTGTTTTGGAGGAATATTCTTTCAGGGCATCCATTAGAGAATTAATATCGTATTTTTTTTCAATCGGCATAATGCTTTCCCTTATTTTGTGGTTTGTTCCGTGAAGCGAAATTGCAAGGGTCGGAATAAGGGAATTATTTGCCAGTTCTTTAATTTTTGGAACTATGCCGGATGTTGAAACGGTTATTCTTCTGATTGAAATTTGTAAATTTTTATTTATAAGCTCAAGTGCTTTTTTAACATTGTCAAGATTATCAAGAGGCTCGCCCTGTCCCATAAATACAACATTTGTAATTTTCAATCCCGTATCAATTTGACTAAGCAAAATTTGGGATACTATTTCATGTGGTAAAAGGTTTCTTTTAAAGCCGTTTTTCCCTGTGGCACAAAACTTGCATCCCATTTTACAACCTATTTGGCTTGAAACGCACATTGAAAGATTTGCTCTGTTATCAAATCTCATTAAGACCGTTTCTGCCATAAGTCCGTCAGAAAATTCGATTAAATATTTAACCGTGCCGTCACGGGAGATTTGTCTTGTATGAATTTTGCAATCAAAAATTTGACAGTTTTCATTTAAAAATTCTCTGAATTCTTTTTTTACATCTGTCATTTCATCAAATGAGGAAGCGTTTTTTGCCCAAATCCAAGAAAAAATCTGATTTGAGCGGAATTTTTTTTCGCCTATTGATTCAATATAATTATCAAGTTCTTCTTTGGATAATTTTGTCAGAGTGAGTTTTTCCATATAAAAATATTAGCATAAATAATCGATTGCTGATTAGTAAAAATGACAATGTTTTCCTTTTTAAAAAACGGCAAAATTATAATATTAAAGACGTTTTTTTGTTCATTATATATAAACCGCCATTCAAACGAACCCTTGCTTTTATTAAAGCTTCTTTATTAAAAAGGGTTCGGGCGGTCTATTTTTAAGCCGTTTATAGGATATTTTTTTACTTTTATATAAAAAGCATTAAAATGATAATATGAAAAGGTTGCTTATATTATTTTGTTTCATATCATCTTTTTACATTAATGCTTCGGCAGAATATCTTGATGTTGACTACAATTTTATAGATAATGCATTTAACGGTATAAAACCCGTCACGGATAAAGAGTTTAATGACACAATTAACCGCCTTACGCCTCAGCCTGTTGAAAATACTTTCAAGGGAAAACTTAAGGCGTTTTTATTTGGAAGAAAGTATGGTACCGAACAAACTATTCCTAAAACAGTTGAAGATAAACCCGATATAGGCGGAGAACGCCAAGCAATTCAGGAAATAAAAAACGGGATTTATTTTATAAGAATTTCGGCACCGATTATAAGTTTAGAGGGTAATATTATTCCTCTCGGCGATTATAAAATTAAAGAAAAAAAACAAGATGAAAACGATACCCTTGTTTTTTATCAGGGTGCAAAAGAATACGGTTCTTTAAAACTGAGTACTTTTGATGACAATTTAAAGAATGAAAACGATATAGCTTATTCGAGAGTTGATATTATAAATGATTCGGTTATAAGAATAGTTTATTCGACAATTAAAGAAACAAAATGCGCATACGCAAAAGTATTTTATGAAAAATAAAATTTTTTTATTTAAAGATAAATAAAAAGCGCTTAAAATATAAGCGCTTTTTTTGACACAAAAGACAATAAAGAGTATAAAAATTATCTGCCCAGATATACAAGTGTTTCCAGCATGCTGTTTGCACTGTTAAATACCTGAGAATTTGCCTGTACAAGTCTTTGAGCAAGAATCATGTTTGCAAATTGTTGTGCTAAGTCTACGTTTGATGCTTCAAGAGCGCCTGAAGCAATTGCACCCGTACCGTTAATACCTGCAGCTGTGTATACCACTTTACCGCAGTCTACACCAAATTCATAGCAGTTATTGCCGGCTGCAACCAGACCTGCATCATTTGTTACTTTTGCAAGTTGTATTTGCATATTAGCTTTTACAAGTACATTCGGGTCAACATATAAAGATGCTTTACCTGAATTATTTATATCGTCATTTATTATAATACCTCCGGAATCGGTATAGCTGAAGAAAGTTGAACTTCCGCCATCCGTTGCCTGAACGGTAAGAACCGAACCATCGGAATATGTAACCGTTACCATACCGTCTTTACCTACCGAAAGACTCTTGTATAATTGAGTCGTATCAGATGTTACGTCATCTACTTCTGTTATTGTAGCTGACATGTTCATTGTTGTTGAAGAATAAACACCTGCTTCCGGAGTTACAAACGCAAGATTTGTTTGAGTTAAAAAGTTACTTCCGCCCGGAATTGTTTTAAAACTTATTCCCTCTGCAGAGTTATCGGTTGCTTTAATAATACCGTCACCTGCTGAAAATGTTACGAGTTCATCAATGCTTTTTGTTGAAATTGGTGTAGTGGTATCGTTACCTTCCGCATCCTTTTCATATATTATGTTTCCGTATTTATCGATTGCAGTCCCGTTTAGACCTGTTAAATCGTTAATTAAATCCGAAACTTTTTCCGATGGATTTCCTACTTCTAATTCAAATTGATATGTATATCCGCTTTCGGTATCGTAAATTGCAAATTTTCCGGATGTAATTGTTTCGCAATTGTTTAATTCATCCAGTTTCATGTCTTTAAATTTTGATTCCTGAGTCGGCTCTTCTATAACTTTTATCGCCGCAGGAATTTTAATAGGTATGGTTGAACCCGTAGAAGAAGTTATTGCGTCCATACCAAGTACCTTGCATCCGCTTGCGGTACATAAATAACCGTTTTCATCAAGTGAGAATGTACCATCCCTTGTCAGTAATGTTTGTCCGTCGGAATTTTGCAGGCAGAACCAACCCGGACCTGTAATTGCAAGGTCTGTTGCTCTTCCGGTTGTGTTTGTAGTTCCTGCTCCAAAATCTTTGGTAATAGATGCACATTGAACACCTACACCTATCTGATAAGGATTTGTACCGCCTAAAACCGCAGTTGAGTTTGTACCTGTGGTTTTGGTTTGATACCAAATATCCTGAAAGTCAACACGAGAAGTCTTATACGCTGTTGTGTTCATGTTTGCAACATTATCTGAAACAACGGTAAGTTGCTCTGTGCCGGCGTTTAATCCCGTCATAGACGTGAATAATGCTTGTGTCATTGAATTTTTGTCCTTTCTTTATTGTCCTTATAAGTGTTTTATTTCGTCAATTACGCTGTTTTTTACATATTCGCTTATGCTTTTTGTTATGGTTGCGATATTATCCCCTATTGTGGATAAGGTTTCTTTAATTATTCCTCTGTCTTGGGCTGCAGAATCGCTTTCTGCGGTATTAGTTTCGGACGGATATATTCCTTTTACGGAAGACAGCGGATAATTAACCCCGTTAACCGTAACAGCCGCACCCGATGTATCGTCAAAGCTTACATATTCAACTACTCCCTTAACATTTTCGCCGTTGTTATTTATATCAACAACTTTTCCCATCAGGGAATTTGCTTTATAAACATTTGCAAATTCACTGAAGCCGTTTTGAAGCGCTTCCATTTGTTCTAATGTTGAAAATTGCGCTTCTTGAGTAAGCATTTGTGTGTTATCCATGGGGTTTGTAGGGTCCTGATATTTTAATTGCTCTGTCAATAGTTGTAAAAATTGAAAACTTTTTACGGACGCACCCGAAGTTTTTGCTTCACCGCTTGCCAGCTGTTGAGCCTGACTTGTGGTGGTCATATTGCTTAATGCTACTATTTGTTCTGAAACTGAAGTCATATAACTTTATCCTTTTATACTGAATAACTCATTGTCTTATTTAATATGCCCGAGAAATCTTTTGTAAAGCTGTAATCATAGTTTGAAAATCCTGCAAGAAGTTCACTGCTTGTGTGTTTTTGATTTCTCGGATTTTTTTCCTGATAGCCCGAATTATTTTGATTTTCTAAATTTTGATTGCTTTCCTGCTCGCCGTATCTGTCATTTCCGTTGTAACTTGAAAATCCGCTTTCACCCACGGTTTTTATTTGAATATTATTAACATTTATTCCGGCATCAATAAGCTGGTTTCTTAATGTTATGATATTTTTTTCAATATATGCTCTTACGTCGCTATTTTGAGCAAGAATATTCGTTGTTAATCCGTCTTTATTTGTCAATAATTCTATTGATAATCTGCCAAGATCATTCGGTCTTAAAACCATTGTCAGTTTTTGAGAAGCAGAGTTTTTTAAATCTGTCAGTTTTTCGCCAATTTGATTTAAAATGTTATTTGACTCAAGCTTTGATTGGATTTGGCTGAATATACTTTCGGGGCTTTTTACGGCAGAAAGATTTTTAATTGAAAAACTGTGTCCCGTGCTATCGTATAAAATATTTCCCGTTAAATTCGTTGAATTAATAGAGCCGTTTTCTTCTATTGCAATTTTTGCAACTTCATCCGCAACAGTGAGGGCTGAAGAAGAAGTACTTGTGCTATCAACTGATACAGCCATTTTATCAAGAAGCTTTTGTGTAAATACTGCTTTTTGAAGATTTTCTTCAAGTTTGGCGGTATTTTGAGTTTTACCGGTTGCTTTTACCTGCTGTGTTTCGTTATTTGAATTATCTTCTTTTTTATTAATTTGAATATTTTCGCTAAATTTAGTTTTGGAATATTCAAAATTTTCTTTTTTATAATTTTCCTTTGGTTCTTGCTTATCGTTATAGCTGTATTCAAAATTATTATTGTTATTATTTTCTAAAGAAGTATTATCCGAATAATCTTCTGTTTTGCTTGATGAAATTTCCGTATTTTGTCCTTGCTTTGAATCAAAGTTATTTGTTTCAGTTTCTTCCTGATATAAAATTTTATTTACGTTGTGTGCAAGAACGATGCTTTCTTCTTTTGTTATTTCATCCGTTTTTTCGTTTATTAAACTATTTAATTCGGTTTTAGTGTTTTCGCTTAAAACATTTTCTTTTTTAAGATTTTCGGTGCTGATTTTATTCGAAGCTTCTTTAGTTGTTTTGTCTTCTTTAAAATTGTCCTGTACTTTAATCGAATTTGTATTATCTTCCGCTATTTTATCATCGGTTACAAGTTCATCGTTGTTTTGTTGAAATTCTACCTGCGAGTCGTTTTCGTTTATATTTAATTCATTATTTTTATATTCCGAATTATTTTCGATATTATGTTTCGGTATATTTAATTTGGCATTCGTATTTTTAATTATTTGAATGCTGTTTTTTTCCGTATTATTTTCATCTGCTTTTTCAATTTTTGTATCCGAAACGGTAATATTTTCCTGATTATTTTCGATTTCTGCCGTGGTTTCTTTTTTGCTGTCTTCATTATTTAAAGAAGAAATTAAATCAATTTTATTTTGATTATTATTTATTTTAGAATTATCAATTTTTGATACAGCTTCATTTGTGTTTTGCAATAAATTTTCATCTGTAATTTCATTGTTTTGATTAACTAAAACAGTATCATCGGTTGTTTCTTCTTTTAAATTTGAAGCATCGCTTATTAAATCAACCGTTTCATTTATTGAGCTTTTAAGAGTATCTTGTATATTTTCAAAAGACAGGTTATTGTTTTCTTCTTTAATATTGGTTGCCTTTATTGAAGAAATTTTTTCAAGTAATTGTTTAAGTTCTTCCTTGTCTTTTTGTCCGAGATTATCCGAAAGAGCAGAAATTTCAATTACATCAGTTGCTGTTTTTAAATTATCTTCTGTTGACATTATTTCGTTTACAATTGTGTCAACCTTTTCATCTTTGGATTGAAATGCGGATAAATTTATATCAAGCGCTGCTCCGATTATATCCAAGACCTGATTTTCCAAAGTATTTTCATTTGTTTGGATTTCATTGTTGTTATCAATAAAATCCGGTGATGGCTCTACAAATGAGTCGATATTCGTATCAGAAACTTCATTGGATTCTTCCGGATTTGTTTCAATATTATTTTTAATATTATCGTTATTTTTTAATTCTTCTTTTATTGTGTTTTTGGTATTTTTTGTGCTTTTTTCATTCCGTGATACTTCACTGTTTTGAACTTTGTTTGTATTTGTGTTAGTTTTTTCAATTTTTTTTGATGTTTTTGTATTGTCAGTGGTCTCGGTATTTTTAATTGAAGTATTTTTCTTTGCGTTTTTTAAATCGGTTTTAGCGCTTGAACTGTTTTTTGACGGTGCATCAAGAGCCTTTTTGTTAATTGAACTTGTGTTTGACTTAACAGCTTTATCCACAAAATCGGTTTGAGCTTTTTCCGCTTTTGCACTTAAGTTGCTCATTATATTTGTAAAATTATTTTCTTTTTGCTCTTTGTATGAAGTTTTTGATACGCTTTTCAACATTATATCGAATGCTGTATCTTTATTTTCTTCTACATTATTTACCAAACTTTGTGTCAAAATATTCTATCCTTATTTTCTTCTTGAATTTACGATGTCGTCAATTTGTTTTAATTCTTCCGCCATAAATTCTTTATTGTATTCGTCTTTTTGTTTTTGTTTTAAATTTTCAAGAGATTTTACGTCAATATATGCCTTTTTTGTTATTTTTTGCTGTTTTAAAACGTCAAGTTTTGTTTTTTCGATAATTTGTTCCTGAAATTTTATGTCCTGTGCAAGCTTTAGTGAAAAAGAATTGTAATTTGCAATAAGTCCCGGATTAAAATTAATCTCTTCCAGATATTTTTCCGCTTCTTTTTCAAGATTGCTTAATGCAACCAGCATTTCATTCAATACATCTTTTTGCTTATTATAGACACCCGTTATAGAAGCGAGCTGTTTTTGAGCATCTTTAAGTGCTTTTTCCCGAACGGTTAAAACACTTTCAAGGCTAAACTTAAACCTCCTCAAATTTAATTCTATCCCCATAAATTCATTTACATATTAAGGATACTTAAATACATATGTTTAATCATCATCTAATTTGTTGAAAAAACTTTAGCAAATTTTGATAAAAATAAACCAAATAAATTAGAATTAATTTCCACCCATATAGAAAAGAATGTCTATGATTAAATCGGCGCAGAGAATATAAATTGTGCATAAAACCGATGATTTTGTTGTTGATTCGCCGACATTTTTTGCTCCGCCGGATGTATTATATCCAACTGTTGCGCAAACAAGAGCTATAATTCCCCCGAATACAAATCCTTTAAAGAGGCTTATATATACATCTTTTAATACAAGCATAAGCCAAACGGAATTTAAGTATCTTGCAGGATGAAGTCCTATTGAAAAATATGAAACAATGCTTCCGCCGAGAATTCCCGTAAATTCCGATAAAAGAACAATGCAAAAGCAGGTAATAGCACCGGCTATAATTCTCGGTGCAAAATAATATCCTATGGAGTCAACTTTTAAAACATCAATTGCGTCAATTTGATTTGTTACCTGCATATTGGCAACTTGCGCAGTAATAGCGGTTCCTGCACGAGCTGCAAGTGCTAAAGCAGCAAAACCCGGTGCAATTTCTCTGATTAACGCTATTGCAAGGAAACCGCCGATGTAGCTTTCTCCGCCTGACATAAGAAAATGATGTCCGACCTGAAGAGCAATAACGCATGCCGAAATAAATACTATGGATAAACAAATTCCGAGCGAATCAAACCCGATAGAAGCCATTTGAGATATTACTCTAATAAACCGCAAATTACCGGAAAGAACGTATTTTGCCGTTCTTATCAGATTTTGTATACACTGACCCAGAAATTTTATCATGACAATAATTATAACAAAAAAGCTGGATTTTTATTTCTATTTTTTATAAAATACAACTATGATTTTATTCGATTTACTGTTTGCCCTTTTAATGGCATATCTTTTTATATATTGCATATATCAGCTGTTTTTCTATATAAAAGCGAACGATATTGAAAAATATTTTGAAATTCATGAAAAAACAAGGAATATTGTTGCCGATAAGAAAAGATTATGTGTATTAATATATGCAAGCTGTAAAGATAAACACCTTGATGAATTATTAAATATTTTAAATAATCAGAGTTATAACAAAGATTATTATGAAGTTCATGTTGCTTATAAAAGAGATGAGTCGGATACAAGTTTAGAGAGAGATTTTGCACTGGGTGCAAGAATTCATAATATTCAAAATCCTGATTATTTTTCAAAAGATAAAGCCGTAAATCTTCTTTTAAGAAAAATGCTTCCCGAAAACAAGTTTGATGCTTTTATATTTTTAAATGCAGACAGAACAGTCGGCGAAAAATATCTTGAAAATATAAACAAATCGATAACCGAGCCTTGTATACTCGTCGGTTCAAAAGTTACGGTTAATGAAAGAAACGAGCTTTCAAAGGTTATTAAAAACAGTATAATCTCCGCATATTTAAAATATGTCGACAGGACAAACAATATTGTAAGGGCGATGTTTAATCTTCCTTTCTTTGTTGACGGGGGAAATCTTGTAATAACAACGGATATTTTGGAAAAAATGGGACATGTGGGAATTGAAGACAAGAATTCCGAGCTTGAATTTTCGCTTGACTTGGCTTCTAATGATATTAAATCAATTTATTGTCCTTATATAATTTCTGCGGTTGATATTAAAAACTATGATTTTTCAAGCCCGTCTTTAAAAAATAAATTTTCTCTTTTTTCGCATTATTTTTTGCTTCTGGCATTTAAAAATACTTCGTTTAAAGAATTTATTTTGTTCCTTATCAAACCAAATTCTCTTTTTGTATTGTTTACTTTTATAATGTTTGTATATCTTGCTATTTATTGTCCGTCCCATGTTTCACAAAGGGCAATCAGCATTCTCGGAGTATTTTTATTCGTAAACTTTATTATTTCTGTTAAAGTTTCAAAAATCAGATTTTCGGAAATTTTATGGCTCTTATTGTATCCTTTCTGCTTAAGCTGGCAAAAATTGAAAATATTCACCAATAATATGTCCAATCGTTCCATTATGAAAAATAACTACGAAGAGGAAAATGTAAACTCGGCAACAATCAGCGCAATTGCAAATAATGGCAAAAAGGATTTTGATTCTAAATTGGATTTAGTATCCGAAGATGGCATGAGGAAAGTTGTTTTCAGAGAGGGAAACAGATTTATTGAAACAGATTCGTTTTTAAGAATGTATGATGCGCTTGAAGATATAACAAGAAAACTGAAACCAAAGGGAATTGTTTTAAAGATTTGCCAGAATTGCAGGAATTTTACAATATGCCCGGACGGAACACTTGACTGCCTTAACGGTAAATGTCAAATTTCTCAGGGAGAAATTCTTGTTTGGAACGGCTGTCAGTATTTTACGCCATCGGATAATGTAAATCACGATGATAACTAATTTAATTTGTTTTTATCAATTTCGGCATCCTGAACAAAAACAAGTGCAAAGAGTCTGAATATTGAGCTGTCGTATGTTTCCCAGCCTTCATATCTTCTGTTTTTAAACTCTTCTATTGTCATTGATTCTTTTTTGATACCTTCGGGATATCTGAAGTTAGCGTAAAAAGAAATTCTTTGATTTAATATATCCCTGTTATCTTTTACATACTTAAGCCAGCTTTTAAGTCCGTCAAATGTTTTATTGCCGTCAAAATCGCCTTTATTTTTTAAATTATTAATAATATTTTCGATTATGTAGTAAATTCTGTCTTTATTATCTTTTGAAATATGTTTGTCATCCGTTTTAAATTCCATGCAAGCTGTCGAAATAAGAATATCATAAGCCTGACTTACAAATATATATTTTTCCGCATCAATATTGCCGTCTTTATCGGTAATAAGTCTGTATACCCTTTCTATTTCATCATCTTGATTTGATTTTGAAACATTTACAATGTTAATAACGGTATTCATTTTGTTGTAATCCAAATGTCCGTCCGTTATGCAAAATCTGCTCATGAAGTTTATGGCGCTTTCACAATCAAAAAAAACATCACTTTCGGTTTTAAGATAAATTAAAGCCTGAGCCTTTATAAGATTTATTTTGCCGTTTTCCGTTTTTGAAACTTCAAATATTCTGTCAATATCGGGTATTCCGTTCATTAAAGCAATATAAGCGTTTTCTGCAAGAACATTTACGGGATTAATTGTATCAAGGAATTTGCCCTGCTTTTCGTCTTTTATCGCACTGAGTGCAATTTTTGTTCCCTCGATTAAAACGGGAAAATAATCATCCTCATACATAACACCGTCATCGTTTATAAGATATTTTGCTTCATTTAAAGTTCTTAAAAAAAGTTCTTCGTTTTCTTTGCTGTAATTTCCGTTTGAATCGTTAATAATTGTTTTTATAATTTCTTCTCTTTGGCTTTCGTCTTTTATTGTATCCAGAAAATCTTTTGACGGGGCAGTTTTATTGTATACGGAAGTAAAATATGTTTTATCATAAGTGATAAAGTTGTTGTCGGTTATTTTTGAATTATTTTCCGTGATATTTCGTTTTAAATTGAAATTATTCTTCTTTGAATATGTTATCGGGGTGATGGCTGTGATTTTCATTATTCGATATCCTTTTTTCTCTATACAAAAATGCTGAAAAAAAATTTTTGCTACAATATTTCATTCAATCTTCCGAGCATATATAAAGAACCGCATAGGATTTTTAAATTTGGTTTTTTTATGATATCTTTTATCTCTTTTATATTACTGATTTTTTGGGCCTTAACTTTATATTTTTCACAAAGTTCATCAAATTTCAGAGCATTCGGATAATCAAATTCAAAAAAGTAAAATTCATCTTCATTTTTTAGTAAAATTTCAAGCATTTTATTATAATCTTTATTTTTTAAACATCCGAAAATAAAACTTTTCTTTTTGTTTTGAAATCTTTCGTCGACAAATTCTCTTAAAACTTTAATTCCGGAAGGGTTATGTGCACCGTCAATTAAAAGATTTTTTTCTTTGTTATAGTCAAGTCTGAATTTCCATTTTACGTTTTTTAAAGCTTCTTTTATTGCTTTATTACTTATTTTAATACCGGAAGCATTTATTGCGCCAAGCGCAAGCGCAAGATTATCGGCTTGATGAGAGCCTAAGAGATTAAATTCATATTTTTTACCATCAATTTCGGCATAGTTTTTTTCATTCTCAAATATAATTTTTACTTTCGGAATATCAATAAGTATGGCATTTTCTTCTTTTATTTTATTTAAAACCGTTTTGTATCCTAAATTATTTTCTGATATTACAACTTTAGAATTTTTCTTAATTATACCTGCTTTTTGACTTGCTATTTCATTAATTGTTTTACCCAGTCTTTCGGTATGGTCAAAATCAATCGTTGTAATAATGCAGGTCAGCGGGTTTTTAATTACATTTGTAGAATCAAAACTTCCGCCGAGTCCCGTTTCAAGCACAACATACTTAACACGCTTTAAATAAAAATAATAAAAAGCAACAACGGTCAATAGTTCAAATTCCGTTAATTCAATATTGTTTTTCTTTGCAAAATCATCAATTAAATTTACAAGTTTATCAAATGTGTAATCGGGAATATTTTCATTATTTATTCTTATTCTTTCGTTGTAACGGGCTATATGCGGACTTGTAAAAAGCCCGATTTTAACATCGGTATTTTTAAAGTTTTCAACAAGAATGTCATTTATAATTTTAGAAGTTGAGCCTTTCCCGTTAGTTCCTGCTATATGAAAGCATTTGAAACCATTTTCGGGATTGCCGAGCATATTTAAAATTTTTTGAGTTCTTTCAAGCCCCAGTGATATATGAAATTTTTTATAATTTGTTAAAATGCTTTCCGCTGTTTTCATCTTATTGCCTTAGCTATTTGTTCGACAATTTTTTCAGCCGAATCCAATTTTGCCATTTTAAACGAATTGTAAGATAAATCGGATAAAAGTTCTTTGTTGTTCATAAGGTCATTTGTAATTTTAAATAAACTTTCGTTATTACAATCCTTATCTTCAAGCATAAGTGCCGCTTTATTATCTGCAAAGCTTTGAGCGTTTTTCTTTTGATGGTCTTGTGATGCATAAGGGTAAGGTATTAAAATTGCGGGAAGAGAACATGCACAAATTTCAGACAGGCTCAAAGAACCTGCTCTTGAAATAACAATATCGGCAGATAAAAGCGCAAGATACATTCTGTCGAAAAACGGCTGTAATACAAGATTATCCGGAAGTTCGTTAAACTGTTCAAGAATTTGCTTTGTAACTTCATCAAAATTCTTTCTTCCCGTTTGCCATATTATTTCAATATTTTCCTTGTTTGCATATTCTTTTAAGATTTTAAATGATGATTCGTTGATTTTTTTTGCTCCCAAAGAACCGCCCATAATAAGAATAGTAAAGCAGTCTTTAAGGGATAATTCTTCTCTTGCCTGCTTTTTTGATATTGTCTTAAATTCCTGTCTTATAGGATTTCCGTTGATATATATATTTTTGGATTTTATCTTTTTTCTTGCATCTTCAAATGATAATGATACGCTTGCTGCCAGAGGTGCGAAAGCTCTTGTTACAATGCCGGGTTCAATATCACAATCATGAAGAACATAAGGGATTCTGAATAATAATGCACAAAATAAAGCAGGAGCGCAAACATAACCGCCTGTTGCAAATACTACATCAGGTTTATATTTTAAAACGTATGTCATGGTTTTAAATGTTGCACTTATTAATCCGAACATCCAAAAAATAAAATTTAAACTGAATTTTCTCGGCATCCCTTTAGCTCCGTGGGATAAGAAATTGTAGCTGTATTTTTTTGCAATATCATATTCCATGTTCTTTTTGTTGCCGAGATAAAATATATTTTTCATATCGGTTTTTTGTTCTAAAAGTGTGCTTATTATTGAAACAGCCGGATATATGTGTCCTCCCGTTCCGCCGCCTGTTATAAAATATACTTTATCTTTTTTATTTTTATTGAATAATCTATTGAACATAGTGTACTATCCTTTGAACTTTCTTTTTTGAGATATTGATTAAGACACCTATCATACAAAGAGAAACAAATAAGCTTGAACCCCCGTAGCTTATAAACGGCAGAGGAATACCCGTTGCGGGAACAAAAGAAGATGCTACCGACATGTTAGTAAATGCTTGAAAACAAATCGAAAAAGTTATGCCCACGGCAAGAATTTTTCCGAACATATCAGGGCATTTTTTTGCAATAATAAATCCTCTGTGTAAAAATATACCAAAAAGACATACAAGGAAAAAACAGCCTAAAAATCCGAATTCTTCTCCTATTATTGCAAAAATAAAGTCAGTATGTCCCTCGGGAAGCCATGACAGTTTTTGTTTTGAATTACCAAAGCCCACTCCGAAAAATCCGCCCGAAGAAAAGGCAACCATTGATTGAATTATGTTGTATCCTGCACCGAGTGCATCCGAAAAAGGATTCCACCATACTTTAATACGCTGAAGCTGGTAACCTCTCATTGTAAGTGCAACAAGAGCCGCCCCCATTCCGCATAATGTTCCTATTATTTTTGTTGAACCGCCTGCAACATAATACATTGCAACAGATGTCATTAAAAGGAGTATTATCATTGATAAGTTCGGCTGCATATAAATTAAAAGAAGCATTGCACCAAATATAAAGTAAAACGGATATTTTTCGGAATCAATAATTTTACAGTCTTTTGAAAATAATGTTGCAAAATATAATACCAGAGCCGGTTTTGCCATTTCTGAGGGCTGGAACTGCAAAGAGCCTATAACAAGCCATCTTTTAGCTTCATTAACCGTAACCCCCAGAGGTGAAAATTTAACAAGAGCAAGGGTAATCAAGACGAATATTGCAGTAACTCCTGCAAAGGGTTTTAATCTCCTGTAATCAATTCTTGAAAATCCCCATGCTCCAAATACACCGCCTATAAGCCAGATTAGCTGTTTAAGGGTAAAAGCAAAAGGATCTTCTCCGAGCCCTATTGCTTTTGGGGCGGAGGCAGAAAATACTGCCATTATTCCGAATATAACAATAAATATAACAACAACTATAAGTATGTTATCGGGTGGAGTTTGAGTATATGTTGTTGTGTGGGTTGTATTATAAGTTCTGCTTCTTTGATAAGACATAATTTCTAAATGCGTCCCCTCTTTTTTCGTAGTTTTCAAACATATCAAAACTTGCACATGCGGG
>CADBOJ010000057.1 GCA_902796305.1 uncultured bacterium
TATGGATGGGAGCGTAGCTCAGTTTGGTTAGAGCGCTTGCCTGTCACGCAAGAGGTCGCGAGTTCGAGCCTCGTCGTTCCCGCCATTTACTTAAAAGTCCTGTTATTACAGGACTTTTTTGTTATCCCGGTATTCCTTTTATAGTGTGTGTTTTGGGTAAATTTTGTTATTATTGTTGAATTTTAGTGAGTTCGAACCTCGTCAATCCTCTTGATATTTTATTCTGTTTATATAGAAAGAGGAAAAACATGAACAAACAGACTATGACTTTTAAAGTGGAAGAATACACAATAACCTTGCACAGAGGCCAAGAAGAATCAAAAGAAATGTAATTTACTATATGTTATACAATAAAGATATGCATTAGGGCATATCTTTATTGTTGTTTAAACAAGATTCAATTGTTCCTTGCGGCTTGTAAAACAATATGCTTTGTTGATAGAATAGAATAAATCATAAATTATAGTTTATTAAGGTTTGGAATTATGAGTTTTCTGGCTGTATTTTTAGGTGGCGGATTAGGAGCGCTCACAAGATATATATTATATTTAGTCATGCCTAATTTTAGTTATTTACCCCTTGCAACACTTGTTGCCAATTTTTTCGGATGTTTTATTGCTACAATAGTATTTGTATACTTCGCTTTAAAAAGCGGTCTTAATCCAAATATTAAAATTTTTCTTATAACGGGATTTTGCGGTGGTTTAAGTACTTTAAGCGCCCTTTCGCTTGAATTATTACATTTTATTCAGACTGATGATTATGTACGAGCGTTTATATACCTGTTTTCAACCGTTTTTATATGTTTAATTGCAGTATTGCTCGGTGTATATGTAGTTAAAAATAATCTTATTTAATTATAATGTACCCCAAGTTATTTCTTTTAAATTATGACTATTTAAAAATTTATTACATTCTTTAAAATGTTCTGGTGCAAGCGTTGGGAAATCTCCGCCCCTATTTACCGACAGAGGAGAGGGGTGCGTTGATTTTAAAATTAAAATATTTTCATTTAAGTTATTTTTTAATTTTTTAATATTAAATTCTACAATTTTTTGCGCCTTATCACCCCATAGAAGCATTACAAAAGGTTTATCTCGCATAAGAAGTTTGGTAATAATTAGGTTAACAAAAGGCTTCCAGAGCTTAAAATTGTAATTTTGGATTTGCTGTTGAAGCTTTTTATCGTCCTTTTTTTCAAAGGTTAAAGATGTATTTAAAAGCAGTACGCCTTGATTAGCCCAGCTTGTAAGTTCGTTGTACTTGTTTTTATACAGGTTTGAATTATATACATTATCAATTGCAATAAAAATATTTTTAAGAGAACCCGGTGTTACTGAATTTTTACTTGAAAAAGCAAGCCCGTGAGCGTCAAGCGGGTTTGGATAAGGGTCTTGACCGAGTATTAAAACTTTTGCTTTATCATAAGGGGTCAGCTTGAGAGCATTGAAAATATTTACTTTAATAGGACTTGTTGAAGCATTTATTGCATTTATTATTTCGGGCTTATTAAGATATTCTTGCCCCTCGCTATTTGTTATCCAGCCTGTTGTAATTAATTTTTCAATTTCATTTTGAATAAATTTTTTTTCCATAGATTATTTTTATATAACAAAACGGGAGTTAATACTCCCGTTTTGTTTAATTATTATACTTTTATGACATTGCCTTTTGAACAGCAACCGCTACTGCTACTGTTGCACCTACCATCGGATTATTTCCCATACCGATAACGCCCATCATTTCAACATGCGCAGGAACTGATGATGAACCTGCAAATTGTGCGTCGGAATGCATACGACCCATTGTATCGGTCATACCGTAGCTGGCAGGACCTGCAGCAACGTTATCTGGATGAAGTGTACGACCTGTACCTCCGCCTGATGCTACAGAGAAATATTTTCTTCCGTTTTCAATTGCCCATTTTTTGTATGTACCGGCAACGGGGTGTTGAAATCTTGTCGGGTTTGTAGAGTTACCCGTGATAGATACATCTACTCCTTCTTTAATCATAATAGCAACGCCCTCTGATACATCGTCGGCACCATAGCAACGTACTTTTGCTCTTTCACCATCCGAAAAAGGAGTTTCCTTAACGATTTTTAGTTCGCCTGTTTTGTAGTCATATTCGGTTTCTACCGATGTAAATCCGTTAATTCTTGAAATTATATGAGCTGCATCTTTGCCTAATCCGTTCAAAATTACTCTTAAAGGTTCTTTTCTAACCTTATTAGCATTTCTTGCTATACCGATAGCACCCTCTGCAGCCGCAAATGATTCATGACCTGCTAAAAAGCAGAAGCATTTTGTTTCTTCTCTTAAAAGCATTGCTCCGAGGTTTCCGTGTCCTAAACCTACTTTTCTAACGTCGCCTACCGAACCCGGAACTGCAAAAGCCTGTAAACCTATTCCTATAGCTTCGGCTGCATCTGCGGCATTTTTAATACCTTTTTTAATTGCAATGGCGCAACCTAAAGTGTATGCCCAGGAAGCGTTATCAAAAGCAATAGGCTGAATTCCTTTAACTATTTCATCTACATTTATACCTTTTGACAGGCACAATTCGTTTGCTTCATCAAGGGAAGCAAAACCATATTCCTTTAAAACTTTGTTTAAAGAAGTTTCACGTCTGTCTTGTCCTTCAAATTTTGCCATATTTTATTTTCCTTATCATTCACTTCTAACGTATTTTATTGCTTTCTGGGGTCGATTGTTTTAACTGCATCCGCAAATCTACCATATGTACCTATATTTTTTTCATATGCAGTCTTAGCATCTTCACCTTTTTTGATTGCATCCATAACTTTTCCGAGATTTACGAACTTATATCCGATAACTTCATCGTTTTTATCAAGTCCGAGTTCAAGGATGTACCCTTCGGTTAGTGATAAATATCTAACACCCTTTTGTTTAGTTGAATGAATTGTTCCAACCATTGAACATAAACCCTTGCCCAAATCTTCCAATCCTGCGCCAACGGGAAGTCCGTTTTCGGAGAATGCGGTTTGTGTTCTTCCGTATACTATTTGTAAAAACAGTTCTCTCATTGCAACATTAATTGCATCACAAACGAGGTCTGTATTTAATGCTTCAAGAATTGTTTTACCGGGTAAAATTTCTCCTGCCATTGCAGCTGAGTGAGTCATGCCCGAGCAACCGATTGTTTCAACAAGTGCTTCTTGTATAA
>CADBOJ010000058.1 GCA_902796305.1 uncultured bacterium
ATCTCCATTGAAAAATAAGCTACGTTTGGTAAAGCCATAATTTAATCCTTTTAATACTATCTAACAATTTTTAGTCTTAATAGAATATTAACACAAATATTATTATATCCAAAAATAATTCTAAAGTGTTAATCCATTCGCTTTATTTATTATATTAAAAAATTTATTTCTGTAAATATTTTTTTATTAAAAAGTTACAAATTGCTTAGTTTTACACAATCCAGTATTTTTTTCATCCAGTTTTTGCAAATAATTTCATTTGTGGATAAAATTCTTCCCCCACCTCTTGAAGTATGCCCTCCAAGGGACGTTATGCCATTTTTATAGTATTTATCATAATTTGCATACACATAATGCAAATTTCCCTTAGAATGAATACTTACCCTGTACTTATCATCTGCTTGATAAAAAGTAAGGACGGTTCTAACCTTTTTTAGTTTATCGTCATTGAAATTATTATTTATAACATCCCGCCTGAATTTATTTAGGATGGCACTTGTAATAGTTGTATCCTGTCCGAGTTTATTCCATTCTTCATCATTCGGGGGGATATATACATATGCTATTTCGCCGTCTTTTTCAAAATTTAATCTTGAAAAAAGAGACATTTGAAAATTTCTTTCATTTTTTGTCAAAAAGGATGTTAAATCAACATCCTGCGCAATTTGTTTTATTTGTTCGGGGGCTAATTTATTTCTTAAATCCGCAAATACCTCGTATGCGTTTTTATCTTCAACAAGCATAGTATCGGGTTCTATTTTGCCGTTCAATCCGTCACAAATTACCGCACTTCTTTTTTGTCCGTCATCAACCAGTCCCGAAAAAAGAGTATATGCTTGCGAATTATCAATTTTTTCTCCGAGTGCTTCATAAAATCTATATAATATACTTGTCGTGGATTTTGCGGACGAATCTATATAAAAAGAAGTTACGGGTTTTATGTGTATATTGTTTTCATCCAAGGGTTTGTTAATATAAGTGTAATCGTGATCAACGAGATTTACGCCTCTGTGGTGGTCAAAGCATAGTAATTTTGGCACTTTTTTAATATAATCCAATGTTTTTTGATTTATTCTTTCGCTTGAACTAAAATCCATACATATAGCGGTATCCGATACAGGTTCATTTTCTTTTAAATCTTTTGAATTGATAAAATTACAACCCGAATTTTCAAGGTTCAAGCTTTTTAAATTCTGGGAAATAATTATTCTTGAACTAATTCCTTTTTGCTTTAAATAATTGAAAATCGAAACGGCAGAGTCTGCGCTATCCCTATCTGTATCTTCATGGCAAATTATATCAACACTCTTAGATGAGCAGAGTACACTGTTTATGTATTCTGCTTGGGGTTTTGATATTTTATTTGCTTTAAAGTTAATGTTTGTACCGCTTACTTTCATACTTAATCTTTTTTATATTCAATTTCAAAACCAAACAGGCTGGAAACCGATTTATCATCATGTATCCTTGAAATTGCTTCGCCCAAAAGCGGAGCAACGCTTACCTGTTTAATCTTTTCAGGTATAATTGTATCTTTTAATGGGATTGTATTTGTTACTATAACTTCTTTAATCGGCGCATTCTCAAGTCTTTCTAATGCAGGCCCCGAAAATACGGGATGAACCGCACATACATATACTTCACGAGCACCTTTTTCTTTTAGTATTCTTGCAGCTTCACATATTGTTCCTGCTGTATCAATAATATCGTCAAACATAACGCATACTTTATCTTTAACATCACCTATGATATTGCAAGCAATTGCCGAATTATGTTTATCTCTGCGTTTATCTATTATTGCAATCGGCGCACCGACTTGTTTTGCCAGTGCTCTTGTTCTTTTAACTCCGCCCATATCAGGAGAAACACAAACAAGCTCGGAATTTTCCCTATCAATATTTTTTACATAATTTACTATAACAGGGGTAGCATAAATATGGTCTACAAGTATATTAAAGAAACCCTGTATTTGACCCGTGTGTAAATCCATTGCAAGAATTCTTGTTGCACCCGCCTGAGTTAATAAATCGGCAACAAGTTTAGCCGTAATTGCTTCTCTTCCCGATGCTTTTCTGTCCTGTCTTGCATATCCGTAATACGGAATAACCGCAGTGATTGATTTTGCACTTGCACGTTTAAATGCATCAAGAAGAATTAATAATTCCATAAGATTTTCATTAACAGGGTCGCAAACCGGCTGAATTATAAAAACATCATCACCTCTAACCGAATCTTTTATTTGAACATAAATTTCACCGTCTGAAAAATTTTTAATCGTTATCGGTTCAAGCGAAGTTCCTAAATACTCGGCAATTTCCTGCGCCAGAGCATTATTCGAGCGACCGGAAAACAATTTAATATCGTGCGTGGGTAATATATTCTCAAATTGTTTCATTTGAAATTCAGTTTCAAGGCTCATTTAGATTTCTCCTTTTTGTTTTTTAACCCAATTTTTGATTTCTTTTTGACTGTTTCTTGTTATTGCAAGAGATGAAGAATCGACATCTTTTGTAATCACGGACAGAGCACCTATAAAGGCATCTTTTTTAATTTTAACGGGCGCAACCAGAACTGAGTTTGAACCAATTGAAACACCGTCTTCCAGATAAGATTTTTTCTTTTCTTTTGTTATTGAATTGTAATTTGCAAATATTGTGCCGGCACCTATATTTATATTTGAACCAAGTTCGGCATCACCTATATAACTTAAATGACAAACATTGGTATTTTTTGCTATTTTTGCATTTTTCAGTTCGACAAAATTTCCGATTTTAGACCCTTCGCCAACCTCGCAACCGCCTCGTAGTCTTGCCATTGGTCCAACTTTACAAAACTTAGCAATTTTATTTTTTCCTTCTATATAAGTATTCGGGAAAATTATTGTATCTGATTCGATTTCGGTTTCGGGAGAGATAAATATGCTGTTTGTATCAACAATAGTAACACCTGAATCCATAAGTTCATTCAGGTGTCGTTTGTTTATTATATTAAATGCTTCAGCGAGATTTTTTCTTGAATTTATTCCGTAAATTTCGTTATTATCGGATATTTTATATCCCGAAACTTTGAGTGAATTATTTTTTGCAAGTTTTATAATATCCGTAAGGTAATATTCACCCTGTGCATTATTATTGCTTAATTTTGTAAATACTTCTTTTATTGTTTCCCAATTTAAGCAATAAATTCCGCCGTTAACTTCTTTTATTTTTTTAGTTTGCTCATCTGCATCTTTTTCTTCAATAATTTCAACAACTTCATTATTTGTACTTCTTACTATTCTGCCGTATCCTGTCGGATTTTCAAATTCTGCCGTTAAGACAGTAACATCCGAACAGGTGTCTTCATGTTGATTGATAAGATTTTGCAGAGTGAGTGTTGTAATACAGGGGGTATCTCCGCAGGTTATGATAACATTTCCTTTAAAATTACCAATTAAAGGTATTGCCTGCATTACGGCGTGTCCTGTCCCTAATTGTTCTTTCTGCAGAACCGTTTTTACGCATTCATAATTACTGTTAATGTATTTATCAACACATTCTGCTTTATGACCCGTTACAACTATACATTGTACATCGTTTCTCAGTCTTTGAACTGCCTCTATACACCATCCTAAAAGAGGTTTTGAAAAAATTTCGTGTAATACTTTCGGTTTTTCAGAGTGCATCCTTGTACCTTTGCCTGCACCTAAAATAATTGCTCTAACTTCTTTTTTCATTTTCCGCCTTAAGTTTTTTATACATTTTCTCATAAAATTCATTTTGTGTTAATTATTAATCATTGAAAATGTCATATTTTTTAACAAATTCCATAAAAACTAAAAACGAACGAATGTTTATATTATAATTTTTTTATGAAAGAAAAAGTAATAGCCGTTATAGGTCGCCCGAATACCGGAAAGTCAACTCTTGTAAACAGAATAGCAGGAAAAAGACTGTCTATTGTTGATGATATGCCGAATATCACACGCGACAGAATTTATATCGATGCCGAATGGCAGAGTAAAAAATTTATTCTCATTGATACAGGCGGTATTGTTGAGGGTAATAATGATGAATTTGTCAAAAACATTAATTCTCAAGTGGATATAGCTCTTGAAGAAGCTGATTTAATACTGTTTGTTGTTGATGCAAAATCCGGTTTAAATCCTTACGACTATGATATTGCAAATAAATTAAGACAGACGGATAAAAAAACTTTACTTGTTGTAAATAAGGTTGACTCTTATTCTCAAAATGATTTAGCAAATGAGTTCTGGGCATTAGGGTATGAAAATATGTATCTTGTAAGCGCACTTCACGGTGATGGCGGTGTGGGTGATTTGCTTGATAAAATAACCGAAGATATTGTCCCTCAATATGATAATGAAGAAAATACAGAAAATAAACCCGTTAAAATAGCAATAGTCGGAAAACCTAACGCAGGTAAAAGTTCGATTTTAAATAATTTATTAAACAAGCAAAGAGCAATTGTAAGCGATGTATCAGGCACAACAAGAGATTCCATAGATGAAGAAATAATTTTTGAAGATAAGATATTCAGACTCGTTGACACTGCAGGTATCAGAAAAAAATCAAAAGTAGATTACGGCGTCGAAATGTTTGCAGTCGATAGAGCCATAAGAGCAATAAGAGAATGCGATATTGCTTTACTTGTTATAGATTCTGCCGAGGGTATTTCGGATCAGGATAAAAAAATAGCAAGCATATGCGAAGAAGCGGGAGCAGGATTAATTCTGGCATTTAACAAATGGGATTTAATTAAAAATACTCCGACTCATAAGTTTGAAGAACAAATTGAAAAAGATTGTCCGTTTTTAAATTATGCCGAAAAGATATTTATTTCGGCAAAAACAGGACAGAGAATGAACAATATTTTTAAAACAGCTCTTGAAATCCAAAAAGAAAGAGAAAAAAGAATTTCAACGGGACTGCTTAATAAAGTAATAAATGAAGCATATTGCTTAAATCCCCCGTCATCAATCAAAGGAAAGACTCTTAAAATCTTTTATTCGACTCAAGCTAAAACAGAGCCTCCGACTTTTATTATTTTTATTAATAATAAAGACTTAATTCAAGACCACTACAAAAGATATATGTCCAAAAAAATAAGAGAAAACTTCGGATTTAAAGGAACTCCCGTGGTAATTTCATACAGACAAAAAGGAGATAAATAATTGAATATTTTATTTATGACCGCTTTTATAATATTCGCCTATCTGATAGGTTCAATCCCGACAGGTTATATAATCGTAAAACTAAAAACAGGTCAGGATATAAGAACGGTTGGTTCGGGTTCTACGGGTGCGACAAATGTTAAAAGGGTATTGGGTAAAAAATGGTTTTTTATTGTTATGATACTTGATGCCATAAAAGGCGCTCTGCCAGTTGTTGTTGCAAAATTATTAAATGTATATTTACATGATAATCTTGGAATTTATGCTGTTATATCCGCTATTTTTGTTATAATCGGTCATTCAAAACCGATATTTTTGCAATTTAAAGGCGGAAAATCGGTAGCTTCGGGTGTTGGCACAATCCTTGCCCTTAATCCCCTTGCAGGTCTTTGCGTTGCAATTATATGGTCAATTATAACATATGCTTCAAAGTATGTTTCTCTGGGCTCGATTATTGCCGTTTCAGCTGCTCCTTTTATAATGTATTTTCTGGACAATCCCGTTTTTTATACTTTATATTGCGCCATTGCAGCTGTTTATATAATATGGCTTCATCGAAGCAATATCGTAAGACTTATTAAAGGTGAAGAGAATAAGGTAAGAAAATAAAATGTTCACCGGTTTAATTGAAGCTAAAGGTATTATTAAAAAATTTGAGCTGACTTCTTCTGGCGCAAGGGTTGATTTTATGTGCGATTTTATACAGCCCGAAACAATTAAAACAGGAGATTCCATTGCTCTAAACGGTGTTTGTCTTACGGTATCCGATAAAAATCAAAACATATATTCTGCGGATATAATGAAAGAAACTCTTAATTTAACCAATTTAAAGAATTTAAAAAATAACGATGTCGTTAATTTAGAAAGAGCGGTTAAAGCCTGTGACAGGTTAAACGGACATATTGTTCAGGGGCATATTGATACAACAGCGATTGTAAAAAATATAATTCAAGACGGATTTTCAAAAAGAATATCTTTTAAATGCAATACGGAACTTATTATCCTGAAAGGCTCGGTTGCCGTAAACGGTGTAAGCTTAACCGTAGCAAATGTTAATAATGAATGTTTTGAAGTATCTTTGATTCCTCTTACTTTAAAGGATACTAATTTAGGAAATTTAAAAATAAGTGATATAGTTAATATAGAATACGATATAACAGGAAAATATATTAAAAAGTTCGTCGAAAATACAAAAAATACAGACAGAAAAATTCTAACGGAAGAATTTTTAAGAGAAAACGGTTTTTAAAAAATAACAAGGAAGAAAATATGTTTAGTTCGGTTGAAGATGCAATTATAGATTATAATCAGGGAAAAATCGTTATTGTTGTAGATGATGAAAACAGAGAAAACGAGGGGGATATGATATGCAATGCAAAATATGCTACCCCCGAAAAAATAAACTATATGGCGCAAAATGCAAGAGGGCTTATTTGCATTGCAATTGATAAACAAATTGCCGAAAGATTGCAGTTAAATCAGATGGTTAAACAAAATACCGAAAGTATGAAAACAGCTTTTACGGTTTCTGTTGATGCTGATGAGAAATTCGGCGTTACAACAGGAATTTCAGCATACGACAGGTCAAAAACAATTGAAGTATTAATTGATAAAAATTCAAATCCCGAAGATTTAAGACGCCCCGGACATTTATTCCCGTGTGTTGCAAGAGAGGGCGGAGTATTAGAAAGAATAGGGCATACGGAAGCGGTTGTTGATTTGGCAAAATTATCAAATTCAAACTATAAAACAAATCTTCCTACCGCAGGTGCAATGTGTGAAATAATGACTCCTGACGGACATATGGCAAGAAGGGATTATATACTGGATTTTGCTAAAAAAAATGATATTAAAGTTATAACCGTTGCATCAATTGTTAAATACAGAATTAAAAAAGAAACACTTGTTAATATGGAGGCAAGTGCATATCTTCCGACACAATTCGGAGAATTTACAATATACGGTTACAGAAATATTTTAAACAACAACGAGTATGTTGCTCTGGTTAAAGACGACGGGTCAAATAAAATTCCTATGGTAAGAGTTCATTCCGAATGCTTAACGGGGGATATTTTCCACAGTTTAAGGTGTGATTGTAATTATCAGCTTCATACAGCTCTTACAATGATAAATAAATACGGAAAAGGCGCTCTTGTGTATATGAAAGGTCACGAGGGAAGAGGAATAGGACTTATCAACAAAATTAAAGCATATGCTCTTCAAGATAAAGGGCAGGATACCGTTCAAGCTAATATCAGCCTTGGTTTTGCCCCCGATTTAAGGGATTACGGAATAGGCGCACAAATAATAAGACATCTGGGATATAGAAAATTTAACCTTTTAACAAATAATCCGACAAAAATTATCGGACTTGAGGGCTATGGTCTTGAAATAAATGAAAGAATACCCATTGAACCTGTTATAAATAAATATAATGAAAAATATATAAAAACTAAAATTGAAAAAATGCATCATATTATTTCAGAAGAAAAAAATGAACAACATAGAAATTTACAAAACTGCTGACGGTTCAATCGGTTTATATAATAAAGATTTGGATGAAGTTTATCATTCCAAGTACGGAGCAAAAACCGAAGCTTTTGAAAAATTTATAAAGCCCGCATTATGTTTAGATAGTAAATGTGTTGATATTCTTGATATATGCTACGGCATCGGATACAACACAAAGTGCGCTCTTGAACATTTTAAAAGTATAAAATCCATTGACTGCATTGAAATTGATGAAAATTTAGCAAAAAAATCTTATGAATTTGAATATAATGATAAGATTAACGAAATTTTAAAATCAAACTTGGATAAGCCTGATTTTATAAATTTTTACTTTCGGGATGTAAGAAAAATAATTAAAATATTAAATAAAAAATACGATATTATATTTCACGACGGATTCGCACCTCATAAACAGCCCGAACTGTGGAGTGAAGAATTAATTGCGGAAATTTCAAAACACCTTAAAAATAACGGAATTTACTGCACCTATAATCATTCAAAACCTGTTTTGAATGCACTTTTTAAAGCAGGATTATATATCGGAAAAACTGTTGAAAATAATAAAACCATTGGTATAACAGCGTCTTTCAATAAAGAATTAATTAAAAATCCCCTTGCTGATTTTGAAATTGAAATACTGAGTACAAAATCAGCAATTACTTACAAAGATAAAAATTTGTGTTCGACCAAAGAAAATATACTTAAACAAAGAGAAGAAGAAATAGCATCTTCAAAACTTGAAACTTTATCACATTTTAAAAGCAATATTAAGAAGTGTAACAAAATAAGTATATAATGAAATCATAAAAATTATATTGTTTTTATATAAGTGTAAGAGAACTTAAAAAAGGAGATAGCCAAATGGAATCAGTAAGCGCATTCAGCTCATCAACCGTATCGGCTGTTTCAAACTATTCATCAAACGGGAGCACAAACGGCAGCTCAATATTTTCACCTGAAACAGCAGGTACAATAGCAGTCAATAGTTCAAGCTCGCTATTTTCAACAACTACGGAAACAACGGGAATTATAGCTTAACAACAGTGCAGTCTGCGTACAGATGCAATTTTATATAAAAGCTTTTGACCAAAATAAGAAGCAATACTGTTTAATTCAAAAGCAAAAAAAATAATCGGAAGATTGCTTATGTCTTCCGATTATTTTTTATATAAAAACAAATTAGAATTGTAATCCTGCTTCTCTTGCAGCGTCTGCTAAAGCAGCAACTCTTCCGTGGAATAAGAAACCGCCTCTGTCAAATACAACGCCTTCAATTCCTTTTGCAAGTGCTTTTTTTGCAATATCAGCACCTACAACTTTAGCTGATTCAATATTTCCGCCGTGTTTCAAGCCCAATTCTTTAACTTTAGATGAAGATGAAACTAATGTAACACCTTTTGTATCATCAATAATTTGAGCATATATATGCTTTGTTGAGCGATATACAGCTAATCTCGGCCATTGAGAATCGCCTGAAATTTTAAGACGTACTCTTTGATGTCTTTTTCTTGTTTGTTCTTTTTTGTTTACTATTTTAAACATTTTTCTTTCCTTTCACCAAAACCGTTTCCTTGTTGCATAAAGGTCGGTTTATGCTGGCTGTTACTATTTAATTTAATATGAGTTTCCTCATCGATTTGGTTTTTGCACCGGCTTCGCTTATTTTTCCGCCTGTCAAATCAAAGATTTGAAACGGCGGTCATCGACTGCACCAACCAAATCTCAACGATTTGGTTTTTGCACCGGCTTCGCTTATTTCTTACCGGCTTTACCTGCTTTACGAGCAATATATTCGCCTTCGTATTTAATACCTTTTCCTTTATATACTTCAGGAGGTCTTTTTGAACGAATAAGTGCGGCAATATCACCTACCATTTGTTTATTTGAACCGGAAACAGTAATTTTGGTATTAGCTTCAACCGAAATTGTAATTCCTTCGGGCGGTTCAATTATAACAGGGTGAGAGTAACCCAAAGAAAGGTTAATTGCTTTACCCTGCATTGCAGCACGATAACCTACGCCGACAATTTCAAGTTTCTTTTCAAATGGTGTTTTAACGCCGTTAACGGCATTTGAAATAAGCGTTCTGAAAAGTCCGTGAAGACTTCTCGATTTTCTGTCATCACCTTTTCTTGAAACCGTTACTTCTTTGTTTTCAATTTTAACTTCAATTTCTTGAGGTATGGCAACTGTTTCTGTTCCTTTTGAACCCTTTGCGGATAAGGTGTTGCCTTCAATTTTTACTTCAACACCGTCAGGTATTGAGATTGGTAATTTTCCAATTCTGGACATAATTTTCTCCTTTTGCTTTTGTTAATCATTAAGCGGGAACGCATCGCAATCTTTGCGATTTAACCCTTTAGCTCTTGTGCTTGCGTCTTGCTCATCGCAAGCCGTTATCGCACCGGCTTTGCTTAGTGCTCCTGAGGAAATCAAAGATTTCCACGTCGCATTCGTTGTGCTTAACTTCTTGCTCATCGCAAGCCGTTATCGCACCGGCTTTGCTTACCATACATAACAGAGTACTTCACCGCCGAGTTTATTGGCACGAGCTTCTTTTTCGGTCATTAAACCTTTAGATGTTGAAATAACCGCAATTCCCATACCGTCAAATACTCTCGGCATATTTTTTGCTTTTGAGTACACTCTTAAACCGGGTTTTGATACTCTTTGTAAGCCTGTAATAACGCTTTGACCGTTACTGTACTTTAAAGTTACATTGATTTGTTTAAAACCGTCTTTTTCTTCAACGGTGTAACCTTCAACGTAGCCTTCGTTTTTAAGAACTTTAATAAGTTCAACTTTTAGATTTGATGCAGGCATAGAAACTGACTCATGTTTAACTAAATTAGCATTTCTGATTCTGGTCAGTGCGTCTGCAATCGGATCACTGATTGTCATATTTTTTTCCTTTCTACTTGCAAGGACAACAAGCCTTGTAGTTTAGTCTGCTTAAATATGATAAATAAAACATAAAAAAACTGCAAATAAAATTTTTATTTTTTGCAGTTTGTAAACTTATTTTAACGGTTTAAACACTCCAAAGGAGGGTTTTTTATTTTCCCTCCTTTAATTCGTTGTTCCCGACCTGCCGGCAGATTTTTGCTACATCCGACATTTGGCTTTGTTGTTATGCTTTTAGTGTATGCGATACGACGATTTTTTTCATTAATCTTTGAAAAAAGCTCATCGCAGGGGTTTCCACAGCTTGAGCGAGCGCTCTTAATTCTTTTTCGTAAGCAAGACTTACCGGGTTGTATTCACATAGTTCTAAATCTCTTTCGTAATCCATTTTTATCATCCTTTGTTTAACTAACTTACATCTTAATAATCGACATGAATAAGTCAAACCTTTAGCTTTTTTTATTATTGTTTACATTTTTTTACAATTGTTTAATGTAGAATTAACTTATGAAAATCAAAACATCCTCACTTGAAGATACTAAAAAACTTGCATACGCTTTTTATTCCGCTATTCCTGATGACGGCTTATTTGTTACACTGACAGGCGACATAGGCGCAGGAAAAACTCAATTTATAAGATATGTTTTAGAATTTTTAAAAGTGGATAAAAAAGTTACAAGTCCGAGTTTTGTTATTTTAAACGAATATAAAACATCAAAATTCCCTGTTTATCATTTTGATTTGTATCGTCTTGAAGAAAAAGGTTTAAAATCAATAATTTCGGAATTAAGAGAATATTCTAAAACAGGATATCTGACATTTATTGAATGGGCAGAATTTGCACTTGATGAAATTCCCTCAAATTCACTTAAAATTAATGTTGAGTACGATGAAAACGACGTCGATATAAGATGGTTTGAATTTTCATCCGATAAAAATTCAAACAAAGACTTCTTGGATAAATTTGAAAAAGAGGTTCAAAAATGACAGAAATGAATATCTTAGCTTTATGTTCCGCTCTTGATAACTCATATATAGCTTTCAAATACAACAATAACAATTATTCCAAAATAATAAAAAGCGATAAAAACTACCATAGCCTATATTTGATTAAAGATATAAAAGATATTCTTATTGAAAAATCACTTAAGCTTGACGACTTTGATTTATTTACCGTAAATTGCGGTCCTGGCAGTTTTACAGGGATAAGGGTTGCGCTAACTATATCTAAAATTATCGCAGGAGAACTGAATAAACCGTTAATCCCTCTTAATACAGCAGAAATACTTTTAAATGCATATAATTCCGATTATCTTTTTATGGATGCAAGACGTGATATGTATTTTATCGGTAATAAAGAAAAAATTGAACTCGTTCCCAAGGATACTCTTGTAAAATCAATAGACAATTATAAAGATAAAAATATAGTTTGCGATAAAAGATGTCTGAATTTATTTGATAATGCGGTATGCTACGAAGAAAAAGAAACGGACTTAGGAAGTGTAATGTTAAAATTGGCGGAAGAAAAATTTAAAACAGGAAAAGAAAGCGACTTTAATTACATGAATGTTAAAGCAAACTACATTCAAACCCCGCCGGTATTTTAATAATTTTAAAATTTAACAAATGCTCTTAATTTTCCGTCATTTCCTCTGTAATTAAGCCAGCCTGTTTTCATTTGATTGTTAAAATCATGAACTTTTACAAGTATCCAGTTTCCTCTAACAAGCCATGGGGCAATATATTTTGGAAATTCAAGAACCCCTGTTGAATTTGTTTGTTTGACGGGAGCGGAATATAAAAATTTATCCGTTTTTTGTACATCTTTAAACAGATATAATCCATATTTTTTACCCCAGTATTCAAAAAAATCCACCCAGCCGTATGATTTATTATTTGAATTTTCTTCTATCCAACCGCAAATGGGTGCTTCCGATTGATTAAAACAAACATAAATATAATTGTTTGATTCATCCATTGTTGTAAGAAAAGCAAGCTTCTTTTCCTGTTTAAAAACCGCAAATACTTCGTCCTGAGTACATCTTGTTTTGTTTACAAGACAGGTTGTTTCACCCGTTTTATAGTCAAAATTAAGAGTTTCTAATATATCACCGCCGGGAGTAGCCCTAAGATTAACGGGGCTTTGAACCTGCGTAAAACCTATACCGTATCTTCTTAAAGAATTGACATAGTAAGGCAATACATCAGCATTTGCAATTTGATACAAATTAAAATAAATAAAAAGTAAATATATTATTCTTTTAATTAAACTATTTTTCAAAATTAAACCCGTCTTCTCTCATACGTCTTATAACTTCTTCCAAGTTATTATCAGAAGCAACTACCGACATTCTAACATATCTTGATGCATTTTTATCAAATGCCACACCCGGCACAACGACAACTCCCGATTTTTCAAGCAGTTTGTCCGCAAATTCAACACAATCGGAAAATCTTTCGGGTATTTTTACCCAGAGGTAAAATGTCGTTTTCGGCATATTAACCTTGTATCCGAGAGAATTTAAACCGTCAACGAATTTTTGAATTTTATTTTTAAACTTAATATTTTGCTTTTCTATATAAATATCGCCCTCTTTGCTTTCCATAAGGTCGGATGCTGAATATTGAAGAACTTTAAAAATTCCCGTATCAACCGTTGATTTTATTCTTGACAGCATTGTAATTCCCGTTGAGTTACCGCATGCCCAGCCAAGACGCCATCCCGTCATAGCATATGTCTTGGAAAGGCTGTAAAACTCAATACAGCAATCCATTGCACCTGCGCATTCCAGTGCGCTATGCGGTTTATATTTTTCATCATAATACATGTCGCAATAAGCATTATCTGAAATCAGGACAATGTCATGTTTATTGCAAAAATCCACACAATGTTGCAGATAATCCAAATCACAACAACAACCCAGAGGATTGTTCGGATAATTAATTATAAGAGCTTTTAGGCGCTTAGGGTCAAAACCCTCCGATAAAAATTTTTCATATACTTTATTTAAATCGGGCAAGTAGTTTTCTTCTTCAAGTAAGGGAATACTGTATGCATATGCTCCTGCTATTTGAATCATTTGAGTATATGAAGCATACCCGGGCGCAGGTATCCATATAATATCCTGTTTACTTTTATCTTCCGTGTAATTTACAAGAGCTCTTATAAAATTGGATATACCCTCTTTTGAACCAATCAGGGAAGTGATTTCGTTTTTTGCATTTAATTCAACATTAAACCTTGAAACCATTCTATATTTAACGGCTTCTAAGAAACGATTTTCTCCTTTCGGAGTAGAGTATGTGTGCAGATTATCATAATCTAAATATTGTTTTGCCTTTTCTATTATAAAATCGGGAACTTTTTCAACAGGCGCTCCCATTGATAAAGCTATCGGCATTCTGTCTTTTTCTTTAAGCATAGGAGTAAGCTCAGCCTGTTTAGCTTTTATTTCAAACATGATGTAGTTTCTCATATTTTGAATATTGTTGTTAAAAATTTCCTTTTGCATAGTATGTTTAAACCCTTAAATTGTCTTAATAGCAGAATTATACTACTATAGATAATTTTAGCAAAGTTTTATTATAATATTACTTTTAGCAAGCCTGTTTTTTATTGAAGAAATCGTTAAAACTAATACTCTTTAACATTGTGCTTTTTAAATTTGACTTATTTTGATTAATTAAACTTTTATTAATTTTATGCGTACTTTTCTTCTTAATATATGCATACAATCCTATTCCCGCCACAGCAAGCCCTAATATCCAAGGGAAAGGACTTTTTTTAAACTTTAATGTCATTGACTTTAATTTAGATAAAAATGACGAGCTGTTTTTTACTTGAGTTTCAATTTCGATTGTTTGTTCTTTAATTGTTTCTTCTGCTTTTTGCACTGCTTCTTTGGGAGTTGCATTTGTAACAGCATCTTTTGTTGCATCGGTTGTGTTTTGGATAACTTCTTTATTGCTGATAGTCTCTTCCGGGATTACTATATTTTTATCCGTTCCCATAAGCTTATTCCATGCTGTCTCAAAAGATTCATTTTTTACTTCTTCTGTTTCTTTTTTAAGTTTATCAACAAAAGCTATAATCTCTTCTCTATTCTTTTCCGGATCTTTGTATAAGGCATATATTGTACCCCAGTTTTTTGAATCTTCTTCAATAATTCCATCAAGTTTTCTTCTTAAAGCAATTAAGACCTCTTCTTCGCCTTTAAATATTTGTTCTGCTTCATTTGCAAGCGGTTCGGCATTTTCTTGAATTATTTTTAATCTGTATACATCCTGTTTTGTTATGCCTGATTCATCTAAATCAAAAGCTGCCCCTTGCAATCTGCCCGCAGTATAAATACCTCTTTCAAGTTTATCGGGTTCTTGTATGGGGCATAAAAAGATAAGATGATAATCTTTTTTTGAACATTGGGTAATGTCTTTCATTTCTGCAACATCTCCAGGTGAATTAGTTTCTTCACTTAAAAGTCTTTCAATTTCATTTACTTTTAAATAAGTATATCCTCCCGTTCTTTTATAATGTTCTTCGGATTCATTTAGTATATGATAAATCTTTTTTTGAAGCTCCTTGTTTGGAATGTCTTTATCTTTTAATGTAATATATCTGTTTTTAAGACCTAAGTCATAACAATTTTTCCAGAATTTTACCCCTGTTTTATCTGTATATGCGTCATATAATGCAGACATTTTTGAATAAAAAGGTAAAAAATCCAAAATATCCTGAGCCATTTGTTTATCTTTAGAGACAACGGTAATAGCATTGATATTACCTTTTCTTGGATCTATAAAATAAGGCATATTTGAACTTGAATCAACAACACGTCCGTATATTTCATCAACAAATGCTTTTAACTGCATTAAAGCACCGTTTCTTTTTAATAATCTTTCAAATTCGGTTTCCGCAAATTTATACTTTCCTCCATCTATCAAAGGGTTGATTTTATTACCGATTATATCGCCGTTAACTTTTGTTGCAACGTCATAAAATTGAAATTCTTTTGCCTGCATATTTTCAAAGCTCAAATGCAATACTTCGTTTTTTGGAGGACAGGATAAATCTGTTTCTTTAATAAATTCATCCGTTCCTTTAAAACTAATTCTATTGATAATAGAATTAGTTTTGGGAACATTGTTTCTAAAACGGTTAATGCCATTAACGATATTATATCCGTTAATTTCCCTTATTTTCATTTTCAACACCTTTATTTGCTATTATTATATCATAAGCTCGCTTAAATTTTAAGAGGTCATATTTTATTATATTAGGACTATAACTATTCTTATTTGATAAAATACTTTCTTCAAGGAATTTCATACTGTCTTCTTTTGTTGCTTTGCCGGTTGCTATGCTTTCAGCTAAATCCTCGGTTATATTTTTAATTTGTTCATTAGAAAAAACACAGCCGGACTTTTTTTCAATATCTTCAAGCTTTAAAATAATAGCTTCAATATCAATTTCACCAATATTATCGTAATTACTTAAGTAATGTTTAATTATTTCTTTTTTGTTCTTGTGATTAGCAGGATCTATAGACATAGCAACAGGAAAAATTTCAGGGTCTTTAAAATCAAATCCGAGTTTTAAAGGATAATTTGTTGCAGCAAAAACTGTACAGTGATAATCTTTAGAACATGTTTTTAAAAATTCAAAGAACTTATCTTTATCAGGTTTGTTGTTATCTACCAGTTTATCAATTTCATCTATAAAAATAATTGTTCTTGTTCTATCTTTTTTAAATTTTTCTTCCGATTTTTCAGCCGTTTTAATAAGCCTGTCTATAAAGGAATCTTCATTCAAATTTCTTTTTGCAATTTTTACAATATCACACCCTGTTTCTTCGGCAGCGGATAATGTTATTAATGTTTTTCCGTTCCTGTTTGGACCAAAAAACAGTATGCTTCCGGGGATATTTTCATTTATATTTCCTGATTTTTCCCGCTTAACTTTATTTATAAATACTCTGTTTAAAATATTGAGTTCGTAATTATAGCCTGCTACTTTTGATAAGCCTGCTTTATTGTTTTCTTTTCCTTGTGCTTCATATTTATTATCACTTCCTGCAGAAACCTTAAGTGCTAAATCCAATTCATGATTCATTCTTTTTGCATTTAAATATACATCATGTATTTCTTTTATATACATTATAGAATCATTTGTACACCTGATTGCATCTTCTACTGTTGCATTGCCAAAGAAATAGCCTCCTATTTTCCTATCTGCATCTGATAATTTTTTCTCTAATTCATCTATTCTTTTTGCTGTGTTATCCATGTTTTCATGTTGAATTCTTCTTACGACAGAAGTTCCGTCGTAATTGTATCTTATTCCTTTGAAACTAACGTTTTTAATTATACCTATATTCATATTATTTAATCCTTTCTTTTTTAGCAGTATATATCACTATTTACTTTAAGACCTATTCTTCCTGCGGTATTTATGCCTCTTGCATATCTTTCAGGGTTGCATCCGACAAATACAAGCGTTGCATGGTAGTCATCCGATACGCATTGCATAATATCTTTCATTTCTGCTATATTTTCATCTGAATTTAACTTCGGGATAAGGAGCTTTTCCATTCCTTCAACGAATATTATTGTTCTTTTTTTTGTTTTTTGGTAGTTTTCTTCTGATTCATTTAATTTTTTATATAAGTCTTTTTGCATTTCATCGTAACTTATTCTGCTTGGTACAAATTTAAAATCAGTGTCGGTTATTTCGCCTATCCACTCCGTTATATTTTTTGCATAGCAAACAGCATTATAGCCCGTGAGCATAACACAGTTTGGCATATTCCTAACTGGTAAACCCCTGTAAAAATCGTTAATTTTATCAATTAACCCCTCATATAAAACAGTTTTTACTTGTTTATCAATTTCATAATCTTCTTTTTGCAAAGTGTTAATTATTGAAAATTTACCATGCAAAACATCCATTGTGTCTCTCATATTTTCCAATAAGTCGTAAATCAAATCTCTTTTTTCCTGCTCTGCCACAGTAATATCGTTGTCCAAAGAAGCATTTTTTTGTGCAATTTGCTCTTCAGCCTTACTTATAGCAGCAATTTCATCATTTTTAATTGAGTCCGATCTGATAAGTTCATAAAGTCCGAGACTTATAATGTCATAAACAACTCTTTTTACACCTCTTGCAAGGTTTTTTACCGATTGTTCTCTTGATTCTTTTCTTATTGTATTTTTTTCCTCTTCTGTTAATTCGGGTAATTTTTTGGCATTTACAATTTTGGTTACTTGAGCAATTTTATCATCTGATTTTTTAATTTCAGAGTTATCAAATTCTTTTGGCAGTTCAATATTTGTTTCTTGTTCTTGAACTTCGCCGACAATATGTTTGCTAACTGCTTCATAAAGATTTTTACTGCCGGGGAATTGTTCTTTAAGTTCAGAATATGCGCCCCATTTAAGTCTTGTTTCGATATAATAATCATCTATTCTGTCGGTACTTTCTGAATTTTTATCTTTTATTTTATCAAGGTTATTTCCTTGTTCGACCTGAAGCAACATATATTCTTTGTCAATGTCTGAAATATATGAGAAATTGCCTGATTCGGCAATATCAACCAACTTATCAATTTTATCCGAGAGTTCAGGATACAATTCTGTTATTTCATCCGCACTTTTTCCTTCTTGGATTTGCGTTTTAATATAGTTAATCAGATTGCGTTTTTGTTTTTCTATTGCTGAAGCGTATTCTTCCTCGGTGATTCCTATGGAGTACAAAAATTCTTTAGTGCCGTCTTCTTCTAAAAACGGTTCTTTACTATCCGGTATATTTATTTTGCTGTTATTCATACAGGCTTCGTAATATGGTTTAATCCATTCTTCTCTGCCTTTTTCAATAAGATCCAACAGTTGCTGTTTTAATGTACTACTCATTTTTTGCGTATATATTTCATTGTTCTTAACGAAAAATTTGCATATTTCTTCAAGTTTTTCACAATCATGCTTTGATTTCATTTTTTTTAAATAACTTATATCGGTCTGCTCTGCAGAATCTTCAGCTTCAGGGTAGGTAAATGCTGCTCTCCCATTTTCATCAAACCCAAAAATTGCCACAAGTGAGTCAATTAACTCTGAATAAAAAGAATATTTATTCTTAATTTCATCCAAATTATTTTTATTTAGCTTATTTAAAATATATTTTGCAAAATTTATACTGCCATGTTCTACTGCAATATCAAAAGCTTCTTTTTTTTGTTCATAACTACATGTCCTGTAACATGTTACATAATCTTGATATGGGTACTCAAATTCATACGCAGTAAAAACAGGATATGCAGAAAATGTTTTACCTCCAAATAAATCTGCTCTTCCGCCGGACACTAAACAAGCTAAATCTTGAAAATGCTCATATCTAGCTTTCTTATCATCGACACTGGGTTCAGGTGATTGATAAGGTACATATGTAATATTTTCAATATATTCATCAGGTAGTCCCCAGGATAGTTTAGAAGTAGATAACCATTTTTTGCATTTTCCGGAAATTCCATCTAGTTGGAGGTTATTAGTCTTTTCAAATGAGTCAGTTGAATTTGAATTAAATGTTTGAAGCAGGGCTGGATTGTGTGGCTTGTTTTTACCATAGTGAACTTTGTTTAAAGCTTTAACAGGTGTAAAAGTAATTCTCATATATTTTTCCTTTCTATTTTTTCACTAAAAAAAGAGTCGACAGCTTTACTTGTCGACTCTTTTATAAATTTATCTTTTTTAGAGGGAGAAAACGAGAGGGAAATCATATTTCCCAAGATATGCCAATAATAAAACTTAGATTTATTTTTTCGCATATTCCCTCAAGATTATTTGTATATAAAATACAGCTAAAAAATATTTTTTGTTATTTTTGAATATTAAACTTTAACAAAATTTTACAAATGTTACATTTTTAATGGTAAATTTATTTAACTTTTGGTTTATTTAGCTTTTAAAAAAGATAAAAATAGGGTATAATAAATAAATGCTAAGAGAGTTAGGCTCTTGCTAGAAACGGAGAAAAACTATGCATATTCATGTAAACGGACGTAACATCGAAATTACTGATGCCATCAAAGCTTACGTCAAAGAAAAAGCAGGTAAAGTAGCAAATCACTACGAACAAATCGATTCAATCGATGCTATTTTATCGGTAATTAAGAATCCCTCCGTTAGTGATTCCCATATTGCCGAAATAAATTGCAAAATCGGCGGAGAAACAATCAGAGTAGAAGAAAAAGCTGAAAGTATGTATGCTTCTATTGATTTAGTTTGCGATAAACTGGAAAGACAGGTAAGAAAATATAAAGAAAAAGGTCTGTCTAAATCAAAAGGCGGTGTTGAATCAATCAGAAACCCGCAAGCTGAAACAGTTTCTGCTGAATAATTAAATAAAAATTCAAAAAACTGCTGCAATGTTATAATTTGTAGCAGTTTTTTATTGATTATTTATGCAATAAATTAATTATTCAAACTATGTAAGGGGGCGGGAACTCTTCCGCCTCTTTTTACAAATATTTCAGATGAATAGGGACTTACTTTCATAATAGGAGCTGAGCCCAATAATCCGCCGAATTCTGCACTTTCACCTACGGTTTTTCCGACAACTGGAATAATTCTAACGGCAGTGGTTTTTTTGTTTATCATGCCTATTGCCATTTCATCAGCTATCATGCCTGCTATTGTTGCAGTCGGAGTATCTCCGGGAATTGCTATCATATCAAGCCCGACAGAGCAAACACTGGTCATAGCTTCTAATTTGTCAAAGGTTAAAGCCCCGTTCTTAACGGCTTCAATCATTCCGCTATCTTCAGACACGGGAATAAAAGCGCCTGACAAACCTCCAACGTAACTGGATGCCATTATACCGCCTTTTTTAACGGCATCGTTCAGCATGGCAAGTGCCATTGTTGTACCGTGCGCACCTGCATATTCAAGTCCCATTGCTTTAAATATTTCTGCGACACTATCACCCTGAAGAGGAGTCGGTGCAAGCGATAAATCAATAACACCAAAGGGAATATCCATTTTTTCAGCCAGTCTTCTTCCGATAAGTTCACCTGCTGTTGTAATTTTGAATGCCATTCTTTTAATCAGATTTGACATTTCGCCAAAATCCGCATCTTTTGGCAGTTCTTCAATGGCGCTTGAGACAACACCCGGACCTGATATTCCGATATTCAGCGCACACTCGGGTTCGTTTATTCCGCAAAAAGCACCCGCCATAAAAGGATTATCCGTTACGGCGTTACAAAAACAAACAAATTTAGCCGCTCCGATACTGTCAAAATCTTTAGTAAGTTCCGCCGTTTTTTTAATAACTTCGGCTGTTTTTAAAACGCCGTCCATATTGACGCCGGCTTTTGAAGTACCAAGATTAACGGAAGAGCATAATTTGTTAGTAGAAGCCAGCGCTTCCGGTATTTGTTCAAAAAATTTTATATCTCCTTTTGTAAAACCTTTGTCAACAAGAGCGGAAAAGCCTCCGATAAAATCCACTCCAACTTCTTCGCCTGCTTTGTCAATGATTTTTGCAAAATACACATAATCAACGTCTTCCGCACTTTCTCCTATAAGAGAAACGGGGGTCAGTGCAATCCTTTTATTTACAATAGGAACGGAATATTCACTTTCGATTTCGTTTGCAAACGAAACAAGATTTTTTGCATATTTTGTAATTTTATTATAAATTTTTTCGCCCGTTGATTTAACTGAAGACGTTATGCAATCTCTCAAGCTTAAAGCAAGAGTTACCGTCCTTATATCCAGATGATGAATTTTTATCATCCTTATTGTTTCAATTATCTGTTTTTGAGTAATGTTTATCATAGTTATATAGTATGCATCTTATCAAATATATCTTTTTTTTGAACCCAGATTTCCATACCGAGATTGTTGCCAAGCGCCGTTAATTTGTCTTTAAAATCTTTAAACGGAATATCAAGCATTTTTACATCACACAGCATTATCATTACAAAATTATCCTGCATTATTGACTGTTTAATATCCTCGATATTTACATTATTATCGGCAAGACAGTTTGAAATAGCAGAAACTATACCAACTTTATCCTGACCCGTTACCGTTATTATGATTTGATTAGAACTGTTTTCCATAAGCTACTTCACATCTTCTTTAATTACTATTAAATTATTCATTATTTTCATTGCAACAGTAGGAAATACCACATTTTTTAAACCGTCCGCAACAGAAACTACACTTCCTGCTTTTAATACAACATCTTCTCCTTTATACATAAATGTGTAGTCAGTGCTTCTGTCTGACCTGATTGTAATTTTATTTTCTTCTTTAGACATTTTGTTTCTCTCCTAAAATTATATCAACACCGCTTGAAGTTCCGAGTCTTACTGCACCTGCATTAATTAAATCAACTGCGGAAGTGTAGTTTTTAATTCCCCCGCTTGCTTTTACTCCAAGCCCGAACGGTTTTACCGTATCGTACATTAATTTAACATCGTCAACTTTAGCACCCGTGCCATTTTTAACAAATCCCGTCGAAGTCTTAACAAAGTTAGCCCCGGCTTCCGCTGCGCATTTTGAAGCAGTCGCAATTTCATCAAAGTCTAACAAATCCGTTTCAAGAATAACTTTCAAATTATTGTCTTTGCAGATTTCTTTTGTTTTTCTAATGTCGCTTATGACTTTTGAGTAGTTTTTATCTTTCAAAGCGGATAAATTTATAACGGTATCTATCTCATCCGCACCATTTTTAAGAGCTTCTTCGGTTTGAAAAAGAATGGTGTCAATAGTGTTAGATGCCAGAGGAAAATTTACAACGGTAACAAGCTTAATATTTTTGCCGTTCATATTGCTTTTTGCAAATTGTACATAGCATGGATTTATACAAATCCCAAAAAACCTGTTTTCGTCAGCTTCCCTGATTAATTTTAAAACATCCGTTTCTTTTGCATCCGGCTTTAGTAGCGTGTGCTCAATATAATTATTAATAGTTTTCATAATAAATTATTATATCAAAAGCAAATCCGAGTAGTATAGTAATAATATAAATTTTTTGTAAAATTTTATTAATTAATTTATTAATTAAACATCGAATTTATATTATTTAAAGTTCCATCTAAAATTTTTATTCTCGCTTCTTTTGTATTATAGGCATTGTGCGGGGTTATTATTACATTATCCATAGCAACCAGCTTTTTAGCAAACAAGTATTTTTTAATACATTTATTCCTTAAATCTTCATTTATTTTGCATTTTCCATATAATTCACAAAGCATTTCCTCGCATTCGATTGTATCAAGAGCGGCTCCCTGTATTTTTTTATCGGCAAGCGCCTGATACAATGCCTCTGTTTCAACAATTTCTCCTCTTGCAACATTAATTAAAAAAGCATTTTTTTTCATATTGAAGATATTGTTTTTATTTATGAGTTTTCTTGTTTCATCCGTCAGGGGACAGGTTATCGCAACAAAATCAGATTCTTTTAAAAGGGCAGTTAAATCAGTATATTTTATATTATTATCCTGCTTTATATCATAAGCAATAACATTCATTTGAAGGCAGGAAGCAATTTTTGCAACATTTAGCCCGATATTGCCCGCACCCACTATTCCTATTGTTTTACCTTTTAATTCTATTCCCTGTAAATCACATTTTGTGATTTCACCGCTTGCAACAGATATTTTGGATTTAACAATTTTTCTTGAAAGTGCAAAAATTAGAGCAAAAACATACTCCCCAACCGTCGTACTTCCGTATGCTGGTACATTATATACCTGTATATTATTATTTTTACAATATTCCGTATCAATGTGAGAAACTCCCGTACTTCTTGTAAAAATATATTTTAGATTTTTAAATTTTTTTAGAGTAGTTTTACTTAAATATGAATTAATAAATACGCAAACGGCTTCACAATTTGCATAGCTTGAATCAATTATCGTATTTTCCGTTAATGAAAATGAAAAATAGTAGGGCATTATATTTTTTGAAATATTTTCAAGCAGGTAATCAATTTCAAAATTATCAATATCGTAAAATAATATTTTCATATTCAGAAAATAAAATACTTTACCGAATTTTAAATTACACCCGAGTATATTACAAAAAGGCTATTTTGAAGTTTTAAGGAAGTATTCCATTTTTTTATGGTCAAAATCATTTTCCCATCTTGCAACAACAGTAGTTGCGACACAGTTGCCTATCAAATTAACTGTAGTTCTTCCCATATCAAGAATTTGATCAATTCCCAATAATACCGCAACTCCAACTATCGGCAGATTAAAACCGGTTAAAGTACCCGTTAAAATAACAAGAGAAACTCTCGGAACTCCTGCTATACCTTTAGATGTGAGCATAAGGGTAAACATAATCATTAACTGCTGTTCAAGAGAAAGGTCAATACCTGCTATTTGCGCACAAAATAATGTGGCAAGAGTTAAATATAAAGTCGAACCGTCAAGATTAAAAGTATAACCCATGGGCATAACAAAACTTACAATACTTTTAGGAACACCAAACTTTTCCATCTGCTCCATTGCTTTAGGAAGCGCTGCTTCTGATGATGCCGTAGTAAATGCAATTAGTGCAGGGTCTTTTATGGCTTTTAAAATGCCTCTGAATGACACTTTAATAATTTTACACGCAACCACAAGCACAATTAATATAAATACTACAAGAGAAAGATATGTTATTCCTATTAATTTTGCATAGTTTTTTAATATGCCGATACCGTTTTGACCTATTGTTGCGGATATTGCGCCAAAAACACCGAGAGGTGCAAATTTCATAACGTATTCCGTAAACTTAAACATAACTTCACAAGTACTTTGAAGAAATTCAAGAACAGGTCTTGCTTTTGGTCCTACTGCGCAAACTGCAAGTGCAAAAAATATAGCAAAAACAACAATCTGTAACAGGTCGCCCCTTGCCATTGAATCCACAACACTCACAGGAACGGCATCAACAAGCATTTGAGTCAAAGAATGAGAACTTTGAATATTTTGCATCTGTTCAACTGCCGTTGTTGAAACGGTATTCAAATCTATATTAAAGCCTGCTCCGGGTTTTAATATGTTTGCCATAATAAGACCCAGAATAAGAGCGATTGTTGTTGCAATTTCAAAATATACTATTGTCTTTAAACCGATTTTACCAAGATTTTTAACATCTCCGTGTCCTGCAATTCCCACGGTTAAGGTTGCAAAAATCAAAGGAGCAATAATCATTTTAACCATTCTTAAAAAAAGTTCCCCGAGAGGTTTAAATTTAATTGCTATATCGGGAAAAAGCCAGCCGACAAGAATACCTGCCATAAGAGCAATAAATATATGCATTGTAAGTTTTTTGGAACTTTTCAAAAAAATACTCCCGTATTTATCAAGACAAGTATAAATTATATTACAAAAATAACAAAGAATTACTAAAAACGACAAGGCTTTACAAAATCTTAATATAATATTTACCAAAACAACGTCTTTGCTTGTATTTTTTTTTGTTTCGGTTAAACTTAAAAAGTAAAAGTATAACATTATAAATAGAAAAGAGAAAAAAATGTCAATCAACTTGAAAAACAAACAGGAAATTATCAAAAAATTCGGCAAAAACGAAAAAGATAGCGGAAACATTGAAGTTCAAATTGCTATGCTTTCTCAAAAAATTACCGAATTAACCGAACACCTCAAAACAAACAAAAAAGATTTTCAGGCTAAACGCGGTTTATTGGTTATGGTCGGCAGAAGAAAAGGTATGTTAACATATTTGAAAAATGCTGATCTTGATAAATATCGTGCATTGGTTAAAAAATTAAAAATCAGAGGTTAATAAGATTAAAATAATTTCAAGTTTAAATGCTGCAAGAGTTATACCTTGTAGCATTTATTTTTATTAATTTTTTAGTAATATATTTTTATGAATAAAGAAGAAATCACGAAATTTTTATCAACCGACACGAAAAACGAAGAATTGTTTAATTATGCCGATAAAATAAGGCATGATTATGTGGGTGACAGTGTTCATCTTCGAGGTCTTATAGAGTTTTCAAATATCTGCAAAAGGCAATGTATGTACTGCGGATTAAGAAGTAATAATAAAAATATCGAAAGATACAGAATTTTAGAAGATGAATTACTCGAAACAGTTAAAAATGCGGTCAGTTTGGGATATAAAACCATAGTTCTCCAATCCGGAGAAGATGAATTTTATACAACGGAAAAACTTGTTCGCATAATAAAAGAAATTAAAAAATTTGATATAGCTTTGACCTTAAGCATAGGCGAAAGAGAAGAGGAAGAATACAGAGAATTTAAAAAAGCAGGAGCGGATAGATACCTGCTCAGAATTGAAACAACGGATGAAAAGCTATATAAAAAAATGCATCCCGCTTCAAGTTTTAAAAACAGAATTAAATGCCTTGAAAATTTAAAAAAGCTCGGTTATGAAGTGGGAACAGGTTCGCTTATCGGCTTGCCCGAACAAACAATAAGTTCTATTGCCGATGATATATTGTTTTTTAAAGAAATTGATGCGGATATGGTGGGAATAGGTCCTTTTATTCCGCATCCTAATACACCTCTTAAAAATTCAAATGAGGGTGATTTTAATCTTGCTCTTAAAGCCATGGCTCTTACAAGAATTTTGCTTAAAAACATAAATATTCCGGCTACGACAGCTATGGAAACCATAAACCCAAACGGAAGAATAATAGCTTTAAAATCAGGGGCAAATGTTGTTATGCCAAACGTCGGAAACACCATATACAGAAAAAAATACGAAATATATCCGGGAAAAATTTGTTTAAATGACGGAGCACAAAAATGCAGGAATTGCATAGAACAAAAAATTAAATCAATAGATAGATACATAGCTTCTGATTATGGTTTCAGACAAAAATAAAAAATCAATATGTTAATATTTTTTTACATAATTTCTGTTTAAAATAGCAATTTAATTATTATTTGTTATGATAAGAAAAATTGTGTGAAATTAAGTTAAGGTTGAGAGAGATTATATGAGAAAAATCCTATCTTTTATTGCAATAATTGCAATGTTTTTCTATAACACAAGTTTTGTGTATGCCATCGTTGAACCCGCTAAAACTACAACAGCAAAAAAGGTAACAACTAAAAAACCTGCGGCAAAAAAATCCGTAGCAAAGAAAAAAACAACAACACCTGCGCCAAAACAAACAGCTGTTCAGGCGAACGGTGCAAAACAACAGGCAATACCCGCAAATGCAAAAAAAATTGAGCTGGCATTTGTTTTTGACGGAAAATCCGATAAAAACGAAGAGGTATTAAAAATTTTCCAAAAAACAATAGCTAAATCACTGCTTCCCGAATATAATGCACAATTTCCGCAAGACTTAGTATTCACTGGAGATTGGACTGAAGCAGGCGCTAAAGCGGTTTCGGAAAAAGCTCTGGCATCAAGAGCAAGAATGGTTGTTTCACTCGGTTATATGTCAAGTGTTTATTATTCCGAAAAGAAGAATAAAAACAAATATGTTGTAACTATTGATCAGTATGGTTTAAGGGATTTCGGAGATAAATTCTTTAACCCTATTCAACAAATGACAAATGATTTCATAACTTTTAAAAAGTTAGTACCGGAAATAAGTCATGCAGCTATTTTAATGAACGAAAACTACTATAAAACAAGCAAGGATTGGAACAGTCTGATATCCAGAAAATTAAAAGAAAAAAAATGTGATTTAAACTTTACCGTTATACCGGTAAGCACAAATGTTAATGCAAGCTTGGCAAAAATGCCGTCAAGCGTTAACGCTGTTTTTGTAACACCTTTATATAACTTAAATACGGCTCAAAGGAAAGAATTATATCAATATATAAATGATAAGAAAATCCCGTCGTTTTCATCAGTCGGAAAAGAGGATGTTAATTTAGGCGCACTGCTCGGTACTTCAACATTCGATGTTGATAAAAAACTTGCAGAAGCAACGTCGTTTAATATTCACGGTGTGTTACACGGAAATGCCGTAAAAAATGAAAAAATTCCTTTTTATGATGATAAAGTAATATTTTATAATTCCGACACGGGAGAAAGCGTTGGCTATGTACCTCCTTTAAGACTATTAAATAACGCAACAACAATATCTCATAAGCAATTACCTGTGTTTGATCTTGGACTGTTATTAAATTCGCTGGATGAAACAAACCTTGATATTGCAAGAAAAAAATTCCTTATCAGTGCCGCAAGAAGATCTGTTGCAAGTGCTTATATGAGATATTTACCTACGGTCAGAATTGATTTGGGATATCAAAGTTATAATAACGGATATGCAAGCTCTTATGCCGATGTACCAAAACATGTAGGTCTGTTTACCGTAGCACTTGATCAGGTTATTTATTCACCCGATTTGGTTTCAAATATTATTTTAAAACATAAAAAATTGAAGTTTGATAAAGCAGAACATGCCTTGACCAAAGCAAATATGGAATATCAAACAGCACAACTTTATATTGATACTCTAATGCTTGAAAATATGATTAAAATTCAGGAAGAATCCGTTCAGGAAACAAGAGAAAATCTCGCAATAGCACGTGTTAGAGAAAAAACAGGAAAATGCGGATATGAAGAAGTTTTGAGATGGGCAGGCGAAGTAAGTGAAGCCGAAAAAAGACTTCTTAATATGCGCGCAGATTACAAAAACATAAAAATTCAGATAAATAAACTTTTAAATAAAGACCAAAAAACTGAATTTGTATTCAAACCTTTAACTGCAAATGATACGGCATTTTTCACTTCGGATTTACATATTATAGACCATGTCAGAAATCCGCAAAAACTCGGAAGATTTACCGATATGCTTGTTAAAGAGGTTGAATATCTATCGCCGGAAACCGCAAAATTAAAAGCGGCAATCGCTATGAAAAAAGTTGAAATGGGAAATTACGCTCAAAAATTCTTCCTGCCGAATGCAAAAATATCTCTTGAACATTCAATGCAATTTGACAGAAGCTTGCCATACGAAGATGCAGGTCATAATCAAATGAAATATGTTGGAGCTTCTACAAAATCAGCAGGCACACAGGCTGCAGCTTTTGCAAAAACCCATGATGCAGCAACCGCCATGGCACTAGGAGCGCAGGCATTTCAAAACGGATGGAGTTCAAGCCCATGGTTAAGTCTTGATAAAAACTCAACAAGATTACTGCTTGCAGCAGAATGGAAACCGATTGAGGGCGGACACAAAATAGCGGAAATTGCAAGATGCAAAGCCGAATTAAATGAATTAAAAGCATATCTTGATGAAGTAAATACGGAAATTGAGATGCAGGTTAGATCGGTTGTAAACAGAGCAATATCGAAGTATTTTATAATTGAAAAATCATATAAAGCAATGTTTGCACAAAGTGAAAACTATCAAACCGTAAAAGCTAAGTATTTAAGAGGCGAAGTCCCGATAAATCAAATAGCAGATGCACAAAATCTTTATTTTGCAGCCAAACTGGATGCACTTAATTCTCAATATGAATTCTTTAAAGAATTAATATGGGTACA
>CADBOJ010000059.1 GCA_902796305.1 uncultured bacterium
AGAAAACTGTGCCTTTTAACTGTCGAAACATCAAATGCAAGAGGTATCCGATTCTATGAAAAGAACGGCTTTGTGCCATATAAAAAACTCGGCGAAAATGCGATGGCGTACGCAAAAATGCTGTAAAAGAGGAGCTTGAACGATATGATTGGTGATCTTGCACTGCTTGTTGTCTCTTGTGACGCATACACAAAACTCGGAACAATTTTTTTTGACTTACAAGAGCGTTTTATGGGTTGGTTTAAAGGAAACCGCTATTTTGTTAACGAGACATTGAATGTGGATTTTAACGGAGTCAAGGTGGTACACGTCGGAAACGATGTAAACTGGAGCGGAAAAGTTAAAAAAGCTCTTGATACAATTCCGGAAGAATATATCCTTTTTATGCTTGAAGACTATTTTATAGGACAACCTGTAAAAGAAGCTGATATTGACAATGCCCTTAAAATTATGCACGACCATAATTTTAAGTACTATAAAATAACAAATATTCCGCATTTGTCAGGCGGAAGCGACATTGCAGAATACCTTTCCTATATACCGAGCAATCTGCGTTACGGTATAAATTTACAAGCGGCAATATTCAGAAAAGATTTTTTGTATGAAGTAATTTCGGGCGAAGACAGAGATGCATGGAAAACCGAAACGGATTTGTTAAAAAATGTTACCGATAAGTTTGAATACAATATTGACGGTTGCGTAGCCGACGTGCGAAACATAATTGATATACATAACGGTGTTATTAAGGGAATGTGGGTTCCCGCAACGATAAAATATTTTAAAAAAATCGGCTATACTTTCGACATGGGAGACAGAAAAATTTTATCTTTTAAAAAAATTATCAGATGGAAAGTTATGGTCTTATTTAAACGGAGACTATCAAATTCCGCAACAAAAAAAGCAAAGAGAATATTAAAACATTTCGGGTTTAAATTTGTATCCGACAATTAATGTTTTCACAAAGGAGAAAAACTATGGACACAATGTTTAAAGATAAAGTACTTATGATAACAGGAGGAACGGGTTCCTTCGGAAATACCGTTCTTGAAAGGTTTCTTGATACAGACATTAAAGAAATACGCATTTTTTCGAGAGATGAGAAAAAACAGGACGATATGCGCCACATATATAAAAACGATAAAATAAAATTTTATATCGGCGATGTCCGAGATATATCGACGCTCAGAACCGCAATGCATGGTGTGGATTATATTTTTCATGCGGCAGCTCTTAAACAAGTTCCTTCCTGCGAGTTTTTCCCGATGGAAGCGGTAAAAACAAACGTTATAGGAACCGATAACGTTATTACCGCCGCCGTTGAGGCAAACGTCAGCCGAATTGTTTGCCTTTCAACAGATAAAGCCGCATATCCCATAAATGCAATGGGAACAAGTAAAGCCATGATGGAAAAGGTCATTATGTCAAGAGCAAGAAATATTGATCCTGAAAAAACCCGTATTTGCTGCACAAGATACGGCAATGTTATGTGTAGCAGAGGTAGCGTTATACCTCTTTTTATAGAAAAAATAAAATCAAATCAGCCTTTAACAATTACAAACCCGGATATGACAAGGTTTATTATGAATCTTAACGAAGCGGTTGATCTTGTTTTATATGCATTTGAAAACGGCTCGCAAGGCGACTTGTTTGTTCAAAAGGCAGATGCGTGTACAGTCGGCGTTTTGGCACAAGCTGTTAAGGAGTTGTTTGAAGTTCCCGATTATCCAACCGTAACAATCGGCATAAGGCACGGTGAAAAAATGTATGAAACATTGCTTACAAACGAGGAATGTTCCAGAGCAATTGACTGCGGCGATTTTTACAGAGTAATAGCCGATAACAGAGATCTGAACTACGATAGATATTTATCAGCCGGTGATACAAGCAGAAACGGACTTAAAGAGTTTAATTCCAATAATACAAAACTGTTAAATGTCGATGAAGTTAAGAAAAAACTACTTACTTCCGATTATGTAAAATTTGAACTCGAAAAACAAAAAATCAAAGAATAAGGAAGTACCCAAGTATGATTGCCACTCAAAGAAACACAAAAATTGATATTCTCCGCGGTTTTGCAGCATTAATTGTTGTAATAGGTCATGTACTGCAAAGATTTGAAGGTTGTGAACACAGTCTTATCTTAAATATTATTGTTAGCATTCAAATGCCTATTTTTATGATGCTTGCAGGTTATGTAAGAATATACTCAAAAGAAATAACATCACTTAAAACTTATGGCGAACATATTGCAAAAAGAGTTAAAACTATACTATTGCCTTGGTTTGCATGGTCTGCTATTGCTTATTTTGCATTTAGCAATAAAAATGCTTTTGATTATATATGTATAAGAGCCTTTAATATGGAGGGTGCTTTTTGGTTTCTTTTTTCCGTATTTACTATTGATTTAATATTTAGTACAAGTATGTTGATTGGTAGTAGATTTTCAAAAAATACCAGGCACTCAAATATACTGAACATTCTTATTTTTTTATTTGGTTTTGGATTTCTTTTGTTTTGTCTTTTGATGATAGGATTAAAATTTGGAATAACCTTTTTAGCCATAAAATATTCCCTATACTATTCCATATTTTATCTTTTCGGATATATTATTGCAAAATATGAGCTTCTAAAAAAAACCAAACCACTTCAAACGCCTCTGCTTGTTGTTGCTTTACTATTTTATTTTTCAGTAATTTTAAAGTACAACATTATGTCAATGCCGGATTTGCCGGTTTACATAATTATACGATGTTTGGCACAATTATGTGCATGTTATATCGCACTAAGGGCAATTGATAACATCAATATTAAAGATAATATTATAAATAAAAGTTTAGAAAAATTTGGAGGAATATCTTTAGAATTATATGTTGTTCACTATTTTGTTGTTAAAATGTTAAGTGTAGGAAATGCAGATATAACTACAATAGTTGGCTTTGGACTTTCTATTCTCTATTTTATAATAGTTTTGTCCGCTTCTCTGATTATAATTTCTTTTATAAATGTTTTTCCCGAAATGCGTAGAGTGCTATTTGGGAAAAAATGAGGTGTAATTTATGAATATATTAATTACAGGTGCAGAAGGATTTGTTGGTAAAAATCTTGTTTACGCTCTCAAAAAC